>PEBX01000061.1 GCA_003050645.1 Candidatus Carbonibacillus altaicus | reverse complement strand
ATGATCCGGAGCTCGTCTCCGATCGCGAAGAACTCTCCGCTGAGATGGTTGATGATCCGCTGTTCGAACGAGCGGTGGAGATCGTCCTCGATCAGGGATCGGCTTCCGCCTCGCTCCTGCAAAGACGTCTTTCCATTGGTTATGCGCGCGCAGCGCGACTCATCGATATGATGGAAGAGCAGGGCATCGTTGGGCCGTATGAAGGAAGTAAACCGCGCAAAGTTTTGATCGATCCGGCGCAGTATAACCGGGAGAGCGGGAGCGCTTCCAATGCTTGAATCATTATGTTATAATCTTCCTGCCGCGACTTCGTTCGACACGATCTGTTTCAAGGACGTGGCAAACACGCGGCGTTCGTACGGTTTGCCCCGAGCATGAGACGTGTCAAGCGTGGTTTGCGCTCGAAACGAGTCGTTTCCTGCGTGCTGTGTGCTGCGTGCTGCGTGCATACGCCATCGACGCGGTGATGTGTCAGATCTATTTTACAATGTCTGATCCGCCTGACGTTTGTGGGAACACGGCAGATGCTGGGAGATCCATGCATCAACAGAAAGACTAATTTTAAGAAAGGGGTCGTACACTTGATGAAACGTTTGAGCAAAGGATTCGTGCTCACAGCTGTCTTTTCTATGCTCATCTTTACGCTTGCTGCCTGTGGCGGGGGTGGTTCGACCGGTTCTTCTACGGGCGAAACGTTTAAAGTGGGCATGGTCACCGATATCGGCGGCATCAACGATAACTCGTTTAACCAGAGCGCCTGGGAAGGCCTGCAAAAGTTCAACAAAGAGACGGGCGCAGAAGTTAAATATTTGGAGAGCAAGTCCGATGCCGATTACATCCCGAACTTAAATCAATTCGTTCAAAATGGTTACCAACTTATCTGGGGAATCGGCTACATGATGGGAGATGCGATTAAAGACGTTGCCACCAACAACCCTAATGCACATTTTGGGATCATTGATGCCGAAGTTGATGCGCCTAATGTCGAATCGGTGCTGTTTGCAGAAAATGAAGGGGCCTTTTTAGTCGGGGTCGTCGCCGGGAAGATGACCAAAACCGGAAAGGTCGGGTTTGTCGGTGGTGCAGAAATTCCGGTTATCAAACGGTTTGAAGCCGGTTTCGTGGCAGGGATGAAAGCCGTGAATCCGAACGCGCAGGTGCTCATCAACTATACCGGATCGTTTAATAAACCCGATGAAGGGAAAGCTGCCGCCGCGTCTCTATACGATCAGGGTGCCGATATCGTCTTCCATGCGGCCGGTCAGACCGGAGACGGTGTCTTCAGTGAAGCGAAAGAGCGGAGAAAACAGGGACAGGAAGTGTGGGTGATCGGCGTTGACCGCGACCAACGCGACCTCGGTCCGGAAGTGACGCTCACCTCTATGTTAAAACGCGTCGACATCGCCGTCGACACGATTTCGACCCAGGTAAAAGACGGGAAGTTTGAAGCTGGTGTGAAAGTACTCACGTTGGCTGATGGAGGTGTCGACCTTCCTGAGGATAATCCGTACATCCCGGACGATGTCTTAAAAGAGGTCGATCAGTACAAACAAAAAATTAAATCTGGTGAGCTAAAAGTTCCGAGCGAATAAAATGAATCCAAATGATACGCCCAGGAGAGGCGCGCCAGCGGGCGCGCTTCTTTTACATAGGAGGAGGGTTTCATAAAGAGGAGGATGAAGATGAAACCAAAAAGTGATCAGGCGGGTGTGTATGTGAGCGGAACAACGCACGGTGAAAAACCCGGTGAATCGTTTCAAGGTACGACAGGCGGCACAGAGCATGAGCCGATCGTGCGGATGGTAGAGATCACCAAGCGCTTCGGTGAGTTTGTCGCCAACGATCGCATCTCGCTGGATCTGTACCGGGGTGAGATTCATGCGCTCCTCGGTGAAAACGGAGCCGGAAAAACGACGCTCATGAACGTTCTGTTCGGATATTACCAACCGGATGGCGGAAAAATTTTTATGAACGGTCATGAAGTCGTCATTAAAGGGCCGGATATGGCTCATGCGCTGGGGATCGGCATGGTGCACCAGCATTTTAAACTGGTCGACCGCTTTACGGTGACGGAAAACATCATCTTGGGGGCTGAACCGCGCGCGGGTTTTACCATTGATCGTTCGCGTGCACGTGAGATCGTGGAGAGACTGGCCGGTCAGTACGGACTTTACGTCGACCCCGACCGCCGCATCGAAGAGATTACGATCGGTGCCGGGCAGCGGGTGGAGATCTTAAAGATGCTTTACCGGGGTGCCGACGTGCTTATTCTAGACGAGCCGACGGCCGTGCTTACCCCCCAGGAAGTGCATGAGCTTTTAAATATTTTGCGCTCTCTCGCCGCTCAGGGCAAGGCGATTTTGCTCATTACTCACAAATTAAAAGAAATTTTGGCCGTGGCGGATAGGGTGACGATTATACGGCGGGGTCGTCTGGTGGGCACCCTCCCTGTTCGGGAAACCGATGCGGCAACGCTGGCGGAAATGATGGTAGGCCGTCGGGTTATTTTTAATCTGGACAAAGCGCCTTTTCAGCCGGGTCGAGTCATGCTAACAGTACGTGACGTCAAAGAGGCACGCAGTGGAGCAGATGCTTTAAAAGGCGTCAGTTTTTCTATTCGCGCGGGCGAGATTTACGGTATCGCCGGAGTTGACGGCAACGGTCAGAGTGCACTCATTGAGGCGCTCACCGGTTTAAGGCGTATCGCGAGCGGCGAGGTACTGTTAGAAGATAAGCCCATTCACAATGCGAACCCGCGCACCGTCTTTGAATCCGGAGTCGGCCATATTCCCGAAGACCGGCACAGACGCGGCCTCATCCTCGATTTTCCGCTCTATGAAAACTTGGTTCTCAATACGTACTATCAATCACCGTATACGGTACGTGGTTTGATTCAACCGCTCGCCATGCAAAAACAAGCCGAACGCCTGATACAAGCGTTTGATGTGCGGGCCAGTCATTTAAACGTCCCAGCCCGCGCGCTCTCCGGAGGGAATCAACAAAAGGCGATCATTGCCCGGGAGCTTTCGCGCCGTCCCAAACTGCTCATCGCTGCACAGCCGACGCGCGGACTTGATGTCGGGGCGATCGAAGCCGTTCACCGCGAAATTTTAAAGTTTCGCGATGCAGGTGGAGCCGTACTTCTTATTTCTTTTGAACTGGATGAGATTCTCGCGCTTTCCGACCGCATCGGCGTAATGTATGAAGGGCGGCTCGTTGGAGAAGTCCTTCCACACCAGACGAGTGAAGAGGCGCTCGGGCTGATGATGGCCGGGCAGACTGCACGAGGGGTAAAGGAGGCGTAAAATGAGGCTCTGGGATCGTTTTTTACATTCGTTTATAAGTCCCGGTCTTTGGGTGCCGTTCGGATCGATTGTGCTGGGGTTTTTAGTCGGTGCCATTATTATGGCGTTCGGTGGTTTTAATCCTTTCGTGGCCTACGCGGCGCTCATGCAAAAAGCGTTCGGTAGCCCCTATAACATCGGTGAGATGCTGCGAGAGATGACGCCGCTTCTCTTAACTGGGTTATCGGTGGCCTTTGCGTTTCGCGCCGGTCTTTTAAACATCGGGACGGCGGGACAGATGGTGATGGGCTCGCTCGGTGCGGCGCTCGTCGGGGTGCTCGTACCGCTCCCGCCGATTGTGCATGCCATCGTCGCTCTTTTTGTCGGTGTTTTGTTTGGAGCGCTCTGGGGCTCGCTCGTCGGCTATTTGAAAGCGTATCGTGGTGTGAACGAAGTGATCGCCGCTATTATGTTAAACTGGGTCGCCCTTTATTTCGCCAATTATGTCATTCGAACGGCGATTCTGGATCCGCAGCAAAAACAGCGCTCGCTGTATGTAGCTAGTTCGGCGCGCATCAATGCCGATTTTCTATCCGCGCTTTTTCAAAACGCCCGGCTGAGTTATGGGTTTTTGCTGGCACTTCTTATGGTCTACGTCTTTTGGTTTTTACTTTACCGGACACGTCTTGGTTTTGAACTGCGCGCTGTCGGCGCGGGGGCCGAGGCAGCTCAGTATGCGGGAATTCGCATCGGGCGGCAGGTAATCGTAACGATGTTTTTAAGCGGTGCTTTTTCCGGGCTGGCAGGTGCGATTGAAGTGCTTGGTGTCTACGGGTATATGACGATTTCTACCGTTCATGCCAGTTACGGTTTTGACGGTATTGCGGTGGCGCTCCTGGGTGGCGCGACGGCGCTCGGGACGCTATTTTCGGCCTTTTTGTTTGCGGTTTTAAGTTATGGCGCGGCGGGGATGCAGTTTGCAGCGGATGTGCCGCTCGAAGTCTCACGGGTCGTAATGGCGGCGATTTTATTTTTCGTGGCTGCATCCGCGCTCGTTCGTTCGCTTTATACCGTGACACTGGGACGCATGAGGCGTGGATCTTTAGAGAGCGAGGTGAACCGTTCATGATCGATCTCATCGCCCAGCTTATCAATATTACGCTTGTCTTTTCGTCGGCACTCATTTTTGCAGCGATGGGTGGTATTTTTTCTGAGCGTGCCGGGATTATCGCGCTAAGTCTAGAAGGGTATATGATCGGCGGCGCTTTTTTAGCGGCAGTTGCCGCGCACGTCTATGAGCAGCTGGGATGGGGAGCCTCTTCTGCGTATCTTGCGTTTTTTACGGCGATGATAGCAGGGATGCTGTTAGCCCTGATTCACGCCTTGGCGACGGTGACCTACGGCGCCGATCAAGTCGTAAGCGGTGTGGTCATTAACTTTTTGGCAGCAGGCTTAAGTGTCTTCCTGGTCAAGGTGATCTATCAGGGTGCCGGACAGACTCCGACGCTTAAAACGGCTGTCTTTTCCAAATGGAGCATTCCTTATTTATCCGATCTTCCGCTCATCGGTCCGGGATTTTTCCGGATGTATCCGACGACGTACTTGGCGCTTTTCACTGTTGCCTTAACCGCCTGGATTTTGTGGCGGACACCGTTTGGTTTAAGACTGCGTTCGTTAGGAGAGCACCCTGCGGCGGCGGCTTCACTGGGTATCTCCGTCCGTCGCTACCGTTATATCGGGGTGATCACGAGTGGAGCGCTGGCCGCGCTGGGCGGGGCAACAATTACACTTACGACGACCGGTAATTTTTCGCACGCCACGATCGCCGGTCAAGGGTTTATAGCGCTGGCGGCGATGATCTTCGGGCAGTGGAACCCGCACTGGGTACTTTTGGCTGCACTGTTTTTTGGCATGGCGACTGGGCTCAAAAATATCATTCAGCTCTATCCCTGGGCGAGAGACATTCCGACTGAATGGATCTATATGCTCCCGTATGTGCTGACGCTCATCGTTCTCTCGAGCGCCATCTCCCGCGCGCGTCCGCCCAAGGCACTCGGTGAAGCATACGATCTGTCGCGCCGCACGTGACCGACTCACAGAGGAAACGCGCCGCAAAGCGATTCAACTGGAGGAGAGTGAGGACCTATGCAACAGTTGATTTTGCTCACCGGAGCAAGCGGCGGGATCGGGGAGGCGCTGGTCGAAGAGCTCGCCGGGTACGGCGATATGATCTTGCAGGGTCGGAACATTGCGCGGCTTGAAGCGCTCGCGGCAGTCGTGGAAAAAGTCTCCGGCGGCGCGAGCCGGGCACAGATTTGGGCGCAGGACTTAGCGGATCTCGTGACGCTTAGGCGTTATCTTTCCTCGCTTCCGCCCGCTTCTGTGTTTATTCATGCGGCCGGGCAGCCGCTTTATGCGCCGTTTTTAAAAACGGAAGAAAAAGATTGGGATGCACTCTTTAAGGTTCATGTGAAAAGCGCCTATCTTATCATTCAAAAACTGTTGCCGCATATGCTCTCCCGGCGTTACGGTCGGATTATCTTCGTCTCTTCACTCTGGGCGCAGGTTGGCGCAGCCGGGGAAGTCGCTTACGCAGCCGCAAAAGGTGCGATCAATGCTCTGGTACGATCCTTAGGTCAGGAATTGTCAGGAACGGGCATTACGGTTAACGCCGTGGCACCGGGGGCGGTCGCGACGCGGATGGTCGATCATTATTTGGAAGCCGATGCACGCCAGTCGTTGGTGGAGAAAATTCCCGCCGGACGCCTCGCGCAACCGTCAGAGGTAGCCCATCTCATCCGTTTTCTCGTCGAACAGTCGAGTGACTACTTAACTGGTGAGATCATCGGAATGAGCGGGGGACTGCACTAATCCGGCGAGATCATCAGAATGAGCGGGGGGCTGCACTAACCAGGCAGGATGAGGATGGTGTGAAGGCCAAGGCCACCTGTTGTTCTGAAGAAAAACTCTTAAATAAACCCGTATGGTTGCTGGGCGTCGATCACTCGGCGTGAGACGAGGCATAAGGTTAAGGTGCGCTGCGCATAATAAAGGCGACATCCACTTTTGTGAAGGAGGTTTTTGTATGACCGTCCTCAATGACTTTAATCAGTGGACTTCCTTTTTGAAGGATCGCTTGAATCAGGCTGAATCGATGGGGATGAACGAGCAGACGATTCAGAATGTCGCCCACCAGATCGGCGATTATCTGGCCGAATCCGTCGATCCTAAAAACAAAGAACAGCGCCTTTTAGCGGATCTGTGGAACGTCGGAACCGAGCAGGAACAGCAGGCACTGGCCAATATGATCGTTAAGTTCGTTAAGAAGCACTAAGGTCTTCGCTTAAAAAAAGGAGGTTTTTTGAAGAAGCGTTTAAGTCTGGATGGAGCCTCACCCTCCCGTTCGGGAGGGTTTTTTATTCAATTGTTTGTTATCAATTAGACTTTATTCTGTAAGGAGAATCGTGTAGAATAAGAACAAAGCTTGAAGAAAAAGATCTGTTTATGGGGGACCTTGATGCCCACGCCAAGAGAATGGTATCTGGAATATCACATTGCGCGTGATCGTCCCGGGCTTTTGGGAGATGTTGCGTCTCTACTCGGGATGCTCATGATCAATATTGTCACGATTAATGGTGTCGATACGCGTCGCAGAGGGTTGCTTCTCACCTCGGATGACGATGAAAAAATTGACCTTTTGGCCCGGCTCTTGCATGTCATGCCCAATATTACCGTCACAGCGCTTCGTCCGCCGACGTTGCTCGATCGACTGGCGGTTCGTCACGGTCAATATATCGACCAGGATGCGTCGGATCGTCGGACACTCCGTTTTTTGCGGAATGATCTGGGCATTCTTGTGAATTTTCTGGGGGAACTTTTAAAGCAGGATGGCCATCAACTGATCGGCATACGCGGTATGCCGCGCGTGGGAAAATCGGAGGCAACGATTGCGGCTTGCGTCTATGCGAACAAGCGTTGGACGATGATCTCTTCGACGCTTCTCAGACAGACACTCAAAACAGAGTTAACGGAACTGGAATATAAAGAAGATAGCGTATTTATGATCGATGCGATGGTTAGTTTTTTTCGCGGAAGTGAAGCACATCAGGCTCTGATTCGTGAAGTTTTAAGGATGAACCGTCCGAAAATCGTCGAACATCCTGATGTGATGGTTCATGAGACAGAAGTGACCTGGCGGGATTTTGATTATGTCATTGAACTCCGCAACAGCCCGGAAGAAACGATCGTCTATGATTTTAACGAACTTCGCCTGCGCTACGGAAGCGGTCTTTGATCTTTTGGTCTATAAAAGGTCTGTATGAACGATTGACAGATATAAAGATGCTGAACGGATGTCATAAAGGCGGTGACACGATGTCTGAGCTGGGCACGCTCCTTAAGGTTACGCGTGAAAAAAAGGGTTATACGCTCGATGAACTGCAGGAGACGACGAAAATACAAAAACGTTATTTAGAAGCGATTGAAGCTGGACGGTATGACCGCCTGCCCGGACCTTTTTATGCAAGGGCATTTATACGCTCGGTGGCCGATGTCTTGGGCCTGGATCCGGATCTATTGCTGAAGCAATACGGGCATGAGCTTCCTAAGATTGTAGAGATGCAGGATACGCCGGTGCGTCTTAGACGCCATGAGCGCTTTAGCAAGCCGGACTTGTTCGGGCCATGGGTTGCCCGGGCCCTCCTCGTTCTCTTTTTTTTATTGATTGTAACCATCATCTATGTTTTTGTGGTGCGTCAGTCGTCGCCAAGTTTACCGCTTACCGATCTGCCCGGGACACCTGAAGTTAAGGATCATCTTACAGGGGCGACCGGCGACGGTGGTTCTGATGGGGGAGGAGTGGTGGGCTCTGGCCCGGGAAGTGCAGAGGGCGGTCCAAACGCTCCGTTTGGAACCGATATGCCGGGTGAACCAACCGATCGCGGAAGCGGAGAGGCGCCTCGAGATACCAATGCACCGCTTTCACCGGATGAGACGGCGCCGCATCCGGAACTTAAGCTTGTCGAAGAAGTGGGAAAGACATCCCGCTATGTCTTGTCCGGGGTCAGCACATTTCAGGCGGAGCTTGAGGCGCAAGGGGGCGATGTGTGGGTGAAAGTTACGGCCGACAGTAAAAACGGCCCGACCCTTCTGGAAAAAACGCTCAAAGGTGGTGATACGGTGGCGCTTTCTGCTGGGGAGGCCAAAACGCTTTATTTTTCATTCGGTAGAACGCGCAACGCACGCCTTCATTTTTCCGGGCTGACGCTCGATTTATCGGATAAACCGGATGTTTATCGCGTCGAGGTGTCGCTCGCTACGGAGCCTTCGTCGCTTTAAAGTATTTTGTCACACAAAAATCAGTTGTCACATGAAAATCCTATCTTACTTTTACATTTTTTGCCAGATTAAAATCCTTGTCTACCCTAAAATCCTGATCGATGAATCGTCTGATGAGAATCTAAAGGACCTCATGCCATTTTCGGTATGCAGGTCTTTTTTGACAGCACTCTTTAAAAAACGTTATAATGACAAAAGCACGGTAGGGTATGGAGGACGCGACGAAAGATGCCAGAGAAAGTAGCGATCGTAACGCTGGGTTGTGAGAAAAATCAGGTTGATTCAGACATTATGAGCGAACTCATTGAACGACGCGGCTATGTTTTAACCGATCATGCCGGTGAGGCCAATGTCGTCGTTGTCAATACGTGCGGGTTTATCGATACGGCCAAAGAGTCATCGGTGGATACGATTTTGCGGATGGCACGCTTAAAAAAGCACGGTCAGCTGAAATCGCTGATTGTAACCGGTTGTCTCGTACAACGCTATCAGGAAATGCTGCTGGATGAGATGCCGGAGATAGATGGGCTGGTAGGAACTGGGGATTTTGTGCGTATACCGGAGGTGATCGAGGCCGCTTTAAACAAAGAACGACCTGTTTTTGTCGGTCCGCCGGTCTATCGCTATGAAGATCTCAGGCGTCCCCGCCGGAAGAGCCCGGTTGCTTTTGTGAAAATCGCTGAAGGCTGTGATAACGGCTGTACGTTTTGTGCGATTCCGCTTATGCGCGGGGGGCTTCGTTCGCGGCCGATATCGACGATCGTGGAGGAAGTCCGCCAGTTTGTGGCTTCCGGCGTAAAAGAAATTTGTCTGATCGCCCAGGATCTGTCGAGTTACGGGAAAGACATGGACGGAACGCTCAAACTGCCGGAACTTCTGAGAGCGCTGGAGACGATCGAAGGTCTGGTCTGGGTGCGCCTGCATTATCTTTACCCGGGTGCGCTCACCGATGAGCTCCTGGAAGTGATGGCGACGTCGGATAAAGTCGTGCCATATCTCGATCTGCCCCTTCAGCACAGCCATCCGTGGATTTTAAAACGGATGCGTCGGCCGAACCATGCCGCAGACGTACGCGAGCTCATCGCCAAAATCCGGCGTATTATGCCAGATGTGGCCATTCGCACATCGCTCATCTTAGGCTTTCCCGGGGAAACGGAAGAGCATGTTGAGCATCTTTTAGACTTTTTGAGCGAGGTGGAGCTCGATCGCGTCGGTGTCTTCACCTACTCCGATGAGGAGGGCACGCCGGCCGTGCGTCTTTCTGATCACGTCCCTCAAGCCGTAAAAGAAGAACGGGCCGAACGCATCCGCGAACATCAGCGACCGATCACCGCGAGACGCAATGCCCGACTGGTCGGAAAGACGGTGCCGGTTATCATTGAACGGTGGGACCCCAAAGCAGGCGTGCACATCGGACGTACCCCGTATGATGCACCGGAAGTCGATGGTGAAGTGGCGGTTGGCGGCTACATCGGGAAGTTGGGGGAGATTGTACCGGTTAAGATCACACATGCTTACGATTACGATTTTGTTGGCCAGTACAGTCCGGCTGCATCTCTTTCCTCGCTCAAGGAGGCGCGTTGAGAGCGTGAATATCGCCAACCTGCTGACTTTGCTCAGGCTTATCTTGATCCCGATTATTCTTTCGCTTATGCTCGGCGCGTTTTCTTTATCCGGGACGGTCGGCACACTCGGCGGTGAAACGATAAGCGTGCGGGATGCGCTCGCTTCATTCCTGTTTGTGCTTGCGGCGCTCACAGATTTTTTGGACGGGTACTTGGCACGCAAGTACAGGCTCATTACCGATTTCGGTAAGTTTTTAGATCCGCTCGTCGATAAAATGCTCGTGCTGGGCGTACTCGTTGCCCTGGTGGAGCTGGGGCGCGTCGGGAGTTTTGTCGTCTTTTTGATTCTTCTCAGGGAGTTTGCGGTCTCTGGCTTGCGTATGCTTGCCGCTGCGCGCGGCACCGTGATCGCGGCTAGCGGTGGAGGAAAAATAAAAACAACGTTACAACTTATCGCCGTGCTCATGCTTATGCTCGTACCTCATGCTTTTCCTGTGGCAGGCGTTAGCCTCGGTACATGGCTGCTCTATGCGGCAACGTTTTTAACGCTTTACTCTGGCGGTGTGTATTTCTGGACGCATCGGTCCTTGTTTAAAGGGGAGCTTTAGATCGAGCGCCGTTCACTCTGAGGTATGAGTCTGTATCTGTATGAGGAAGCGGTTTTGTATGAGCGCAAGGGTCTCAGTGAGTGCAGGGATCTGAGTGAGCGCAAGAGTCTGAGCGTGCACATGGATTTGTATGAGTGCAGGTGCTGGCGGGATGGCCGGTGCCTTTTAAGAAGGAGTTTTTGAAGGCGTTCACGTGAGGAGGCGTTTTAATTTTTTATGAAAACAGAGATCATCTCTGTCGGTACCGAACTCCTCGTTGGGCAGATTACGAATACGAATGCGCAGTACCTGTCTCGCCGTTTAAATGATCTGGGTCTCGATGTCTATTACCAAACGACCGTCGGAGATAATCTGAACCGGCTGATAGACGCGCTGAAGGCCGCAGCGGCCCGAGTGGATGTGATCTTGTTAAGCGGTGGACTGGGCCCGACCGAGGATGATCTTACGCGCGAAGCCGTTTGCCGCTTTGCGGATCGTCCACTCGTTCGGGATAAGGTGGCGGAGGCGAGCGTTCGCGCTTTTTTTGAACGTCTGGATCGTCCGATGACGGATAATAACTTACGACAGGCAGAACGACCGGAAGGTGCACACCCATTACCGAATGATATAGGGCTTGCCATCGGCTGGGTCTTAGAACTACCGGATGGGAAGATCGTGATGGCCCTTCCGGGACCGCCGCGTGAACTTCAAACGATGTTCGAACGGTACGGACGGCCCTATTTAAAAGCGCGTTTGCCGGAGACGAAACCACTTTTTTCCCGTTACCTACACTTTGCAGGCATTGGCGAAAGCCAGCTGGCGACGCGCTTAGAACCCTTCATCCAGGAGCAGGACGACCCGACGATTGCTCTGTACGCCTCCGTCGGCGAAGTGATGGTTCGCCTTTCGACGCGTGCGGAGAATGAACGTGAGGCGCAGATCAAACTGCAACCGCTCATGGATGCGGTGATCCGTCTGGCGCCAGATTTTTATTACGGGGAAGGCGAGTCGCTGACGCTGTCGCAAATACTGATCGATACGCTCATCCGTCGCGGAGAGACGCTTGCGTTGGTGGAAAGTTGTACCGGGGGGCTTATTGCGGATACGCTCATCGGCGTCCCCGGGGCATCCGCCGTCCTGCGCCTCGGTGTCATTCCTTATCAGACGATCATGAAAGCTAAAGTACTCGGGCTTGATGCAGAAAAACTGGCAGAGCACGGTGCGGTTTCCACCTGGACGGCGGAGCGGATGGCGGAGGCCGGTCGCACCCTTGCACTTTCCAACTGGGCTGTTGCGACGACGTGTGTGGCGGGTCCGACCACCCAGGACGGTCAGCCGGTGGGACGCGCGTATATTGGTCTCGCGCATGAAAGCGGCGTCTATGTGCATGAGCACACTGTATCCGGCGATCGGCAAACGATCCGGGAACGGATTATGCGCCTTGCACTTTTCGAATTGTGGCAGGCGATCTTACAAACACACCAATAGTCCATCCAAATAATAGGGGCTCGCAACTGCTAAATAAAACTCGGATATATCTTCATATTCTTACTCACATTGTGTAGAATTCGGTCATGAAGGTTTCAATCGGAAAAGCAGCCAAAGAACTGGGAGTGTCGCCGGAGACGCTGCGTCGCTGGGGAGCGGAAGGGAAGATCCAGGTGGAGCGGACGCCCGGAGGTCACCGTCGGTATGACCTGGCCAGCCTTCGCGGATGGTCCCGCAAGGAGCCAGAGCTCAAAGAGCGGATCACGCTCGCCTATGCCCGGGTCTCCAGCCACGACCAGAAAGCGGATCTGGAGAGGCAGGTGGAGTTACTGGAGACGTTCTGCGCCGCGAACGGATGGCGGTTTGAAGTCCTTCGCGATCTGGGCTCCGGGCTGAACTACCACAAACGGGGTCTCCGGGAAGTCATTCGCCGGATCTGTTCCGGCGAAGTGGGCCGGTTGGTGGTCACCCACAAAGACAGGCTACTCCGGTTCGGGTCGGAGTTGGTGTTCTCGCTCTGCGAGCATTTCGGGACGGAAGTGGTGATCAGGGGCGCCTCGGAAGAGGCGTCGTTCGAGGAAGAGCTGGTTCAGGACGTGCTGGAGATCATCACGGTGTTTTCGGCCCGGCTGTACGGGAGCCGGAGCCGGAAGAACCGGGACGTCATGAAACGACTGAAG
>PEBX01000060.1 GCA_003050645.1 Candidatus Carbonibacillus altaicus | reverse complement strand
GAAAAATCGTCGCCGAAACACCCGGTGCGATCGGTTATCTCGCCTTCTCTTATCTGGATGATACCGTTAAAGCGCTTAAAATCGACGGCGTTGAACCGACGAATGAGAATGTCTATACGAATGACTACAAAGTGTGGGCCTATGAACATATGTACACGAAGGGCGAACCGCAAGGGGCAGTAAAAGCGTTTTTAGAGTACATGCTCTCCGATGAGGTACAGGATGGTCCGGTCGTCGATCTCGGGTTTATCCCGGTGAGCAAGATGAAGGTCGAACGCGACTTGAGTGGCAATGTAACGAACAAATAAACCGATCATGCAGGCCGCACCTGCTATGCAAGCCACATCTGTAAAAAACACAAAACTACAATACGGTCTAAACAGTCAATACTGTTATGTGACTGAGTGTATCGCGACGCTGAGCGTGTAAACGTGTGTAAACATGGCTGATATGTAAGTATGGCTGATGAGTACGTATGGCTGCTATGTAAATATGGCTGATGTGTAAGGCTTAATGAATTGAGACAGGTTTACCGCGGTAAGGGGTAGCGGCACGCTACCCCTTGCGCTTCATAAAACTTGCTCTACATAAAAAACAATAGACAGGCAGCAATCGTTTTGCGTGTTTCGTGTTTTTTGCTATACTTTGTCTTATGAAAGGAGGAACTTAAACTGCCATGTCACTTCCGGCTACACGATCACCCGAGCTAAAAACAAACCCCTCCCATATGAAATTTGAAAAACTACGCGGAACGTTCGGGTACAGCTTAACCATTTTGAGTGTGTTTATCATTTTACTCGCCGTGATTTCAATTTATATCTTTGTTTTCAGCAAAGGCCTCAGCACGTTTTTTGTCGACAAACTGCACTTATGGGATTTTTTATCGGGAACAGAGTGGAACCCGACGCGTAGTGAAGAAGCAGGGGGCCCAGTTTTTGGAGTATTCGCTTTTATTTACGGGTCTTTTGTGGTGACGTTTTTAGCCGCGGCCATTGCTGCACCGATCGGCATTGGATCGGCCATTTTTATGACAGAGATAGCACCGAAATGGGGACGTAAACTATTGCAGCCCGTCGTAGAATTACTCGTCGGTATTCCATCCGTAGTCTATGGTTTTACCGGACTAACCCTGCTCGTTCCTTTTATTCGAGAGCACATCGGCGGGCTTGGTTTTAGTTTGCTGGCAGGGGTGATCGTTCTTTCGATCATGATTTTACCGACGATTACCAGTATCTCCGTCGACACGCTTCTCACCGTATCGCCGGAGATCAAAGCTGGTTCTTATGCCCTGGGAGCTACGCGCTGGCAGACGATCTGGCGACTTATTATGCGCGCCAGCGCTCCGGGCTTTGTAACGGCGGTGATTTTTGGTATGGCACGCGCTTTTGGGGAAGCGTTGGCCGTTCAGATGGTCATCGGAAACAGCAAGCGAATGCCGACGTCGCTGCTCGATCCGGGCTCGACCATCACCAGCGTCATAACCATGAACATGGGGAATACAGTGCCCGGAACGCTTGAAAATAACGTTCTTTGGTCGCTCGCCCTCATCTTGCTTTTGATGTCGACTGTCTTTATTTTTGCCGTGCGGCTCATTGGTCAGCGTGGGAGGTTGATGAGCTAAGATGAACGCCAAAATCGCGGATCGCATTGCCACTGCCGTATTTGTTTTGATTGCACTTTTACTTGTCTTCATTCTTGTAGGGCTCGTGGGGTATTTGATGTGGAGAGGACTTCCACACATCTCCTGGCATTTTTTGACCTCTCCTCCTGCTTTTAGCGAGGCAGGTGGGGGGATTGGTCCACAACTTTTTAATTCCATTTACGTGCTTTTCTTGACAATGCTCTTGACCGTACCGATCGGCGTCGGCGGCGGTATTTTTTTGGCTGAATACGCAGGAGATGGCTGGCTCACGCGTTTTTTGCGTTCGGCCATCGAAGTGTTATCATCGCTGCCATCGATCGTCGTGGGTCTGTTTGGGCTCCTTGTTTTTGTGCAATATACGGGATGGGGTTATACCATCCTCGGCGGCGCGCTCGCGCTTATGCTTTTTAATTTACCGCTCATGGTACGGACGAGTGAAGAAGCCATCCGCAGCGTTCCTCGCGATCAAAAAGAAGCGTCTTTGGCACTCGGTGTCTCCCACTGGCGAACTATTACAAGCGTGCTTTTACCGTCTGCTTTACCCGGCATTGTAACCGGTGCGATTCTGACTGCTGGGCGTGCTTTTGGTGAAGCGGCAGCACTTATGTTTACTGCCGGTATGAGTTCTTCGCGCGTTGATTTTACGGACTGGAATCCCTTCTCTCCACTTTCACCGCTCAACCCAATGCGTTCGGGAGAAACGCTCGCAGTCAATATTTGGAAGGTGAGCAGTGAAGGTCTTGTGCCCGATGCCCGGGAAATCGCCGCAGGTGCTTCGGCGTTACTCGTCATTGTCGTACTCGTATTTAATCTTCTGGCGCGTTTTCTCTCACGATGGCTGTATAAAAAAATGACGGCTTCATCCTCTTAAAATTCATCGACTCTCCATTTGAATCGATTCACTCTGAACGAATCGATAAACGTGAATCGATAAACGCCCATACGCCATACGGTGCTGTTTTCGTTTTGTCTCAATATATCGGGGATCTAAACATCGAACGACATGCTGTAGATTTGTGTCATGAAAGACGACGTTTCAGGACTGTTCAAGGTTAAAAAATTATTGTATGATAATGTTGATGCCATGCTCGTCCTTTATGGAGGAACATTTTTTACGACAAAATTTACAAAGGAAAGTGTGGGTGGATTGTGTGAGCGAAGTGCTCTCAGGAGAAGCGACACATCAGCCGCGATGGTTTGGATCGCTGGGGGCGCCTCAGGCGCTTCAAGAACGGTTGGCGGAGCGCGCCCAGGATGTACCGGCAGTTAAAGCAGAGACGGATGTGGCTATTGAGACGCGCGATCTCCATGTGTATTACGGGAAAAATCATGCCTTAAAGGGTATTAACATCACATTTTACAAAAATGAAATCACCGCTTTGATCGGTCCTTCTGGTTGCGGGAAGTCTACGTACCTACGCTCTCTCAACCGGATGAATGACACCATCCCGACAGCCAAGACGACGGGGCACATTTTACTGAATGGTGAAGATTTGAATCGACCGGATATCGATGTTTGGGCGCTTAGAAAACGCGTCGGTATGGTATTTCAACGCCCCAATCCTTTTAACAAGTCGATCTACGAAAATATTGCTTTTGCACCACGCTTTCATGGTATAAAAAAGAAAAGTACACTGGATGACGTCGTCGAAGAAGCGCTTCGTCGCGCGGCACTCTGGGATGAAGTAAAAGATCGGTTGCACGAGTCCGCTTTTGCTTTATCTGGCGGGCAGCAACAGCGTCTTTGTATCGCCCGGGCCCTTGCCATCGAACCGGATGTTCTGCTGTTAGACGAGCCGGCCGCTGCCCTCGATCCGATCTCGACGGCAAAGATTGAAGAGCTTCTACTCGATCTCAAGAAACGGTACACCGTTATCATTGTGACTCATAATATGCAGCAGGCGGCGCGTATATCCGATCGGACGGCCTTTTTTTATGAAGGAGAACTGATCGAATACAATCCGACACATAAACTGTTTACGAATCCTGACAAACAGGCTACGGAAGACTATGTGAGCGGGCGCTTTGGTTGATGTTTTGTGTCATGTGATGAAGGAGGCATGTTATGGCAGAGCTTAAAGAAGCTCGGGACGCCGCCCGGTACCACATCGCGCCTGAAGGTAAGACGGTTCTCAATGTGCGTCGGCTGAACTTATTTTACGGGAAAAAACAGGCGCTCTTCGGGGTTGATCTCGATGTTTATAAAGGGGAAGTCCTGGCCTTAATCGGCCCCTCCGGTTGCGGTAAATCGACCTTTCTCCGGACGCTCAACCGTCTGAATGATCTGATTGATGGTGTGCGGATTGAAGGCGAAGTACTCTGGCACGGGGAAAATATATATGGCGAAGGTCAGGACTTAATAGAAATCAGAAAGCGCATCGGTATGGTGTTTCAGCGCCCCAACCCGTTTCCGCTCAGCATTTACGACAACATTGCTTATGGTCCGCGCATACACGGGATCAAAGACCGAAAGAGACTGGACGAGATCGTGGAACGTTCGCTCACTCAGGCAGCGCTCTGGGACGAAGTCAAGGACCGCCTGCACGCCTCGGCACTAGGCTTATCCGGCGGACAGCAACAGCGTCTCGTCATTGCCCGTGTGCTGGCGGTGGAACCGGAGATCGTGCTCATGGACGAGCCGACCTCCGCGCTCGACCCTATCTCCACAAGCCGTATTGAAGAACTGATCGGCATGCTTAAAAAGCGCTACACGATCGTTATTGTGACTCACAACATGCAGCAAGCCGCGCGTATTTCAGATCGTACGGCGTTTTTCCTAAACGGTTATTTGATCGAAGTCGCACCGACGCCGGTTCTGTTTCAAACACCCCAGAAAAAAGAGACTGAAGACTACATCACGGGCCGCTTTGGCTAACCGTTTGTCAGATTTGAAAAACGTAAGCCGACCGACGACCGCAAGGGTCGATCGGTTTTTAGTTTTTATTCGACATGTCTCGGGAAGAGTGTGGTATACTAAGGAAAACATAGGTAACGGGTGAAGTCTATGCGCTGTCCGTACTGTGGGTATGAAGAAACGCGTGTTCTCGATACGCGCCCGACGTTAGAAGGGCGTTCCATTCGCCGCCGCCGCGAATGTGCGCACTGCGGGCGGCGCTTTACCACGTTTGAAACGATCGAGGCGCTCCCGCTCGTGGTGATCAAACAGGACGGTTCGCGCGAACCGTTTGATAAAGAAAAAATTATACGCGGTCTGATGCGCGCTTCTGTCAAACGCCCGGTCAGTTTGGAGACGATGCAGGCCATCGCCGATCTCATTGAACGCGAAGCACGCGGAGCCGGACTTTCGGAAATACCAAGCACGGAGATCGGTGAAGCAGTGTTAAAACATTTACTGAGCGTTGATGAAGTGGCGTATGTGCGTTTTGCCAGTGTCTACCGCCAGTTCAGCGATGTACACGGTTTTATGAAGGAGCTGGAAGGTCTGCTTAAGCGACAAAGCGAACAGTCAGGGAAGAATTGAACATAAAATTTTATGGAGGCGTGCATGATTGCAGGAGAGACCTTTTATAAAGCGGAACAAAACCGTCCTTTTCGCCCTTAGGCTCATCATGACCGGCTTCTTACTCACAAGCGGTCTCATAAGCGGTTGTGATCCGGCTTTTCAAAACAATGCCAGTCGTTCCGATGCATATGTCTCAGAAGGAGGACCATCGGAGGGGAAGGATGCTTCCGAGGGCCGGCGTGTAGACGCTAAACCGGTCTCGGGCGGCGCGCTTACGATATATACACTCGAAGAGACCTTGTGGGATCCGCTACTTATGAGACGCAGCCAGATTTTATTAAATGCCTATGAAGGGCTCGTTTATCGCGGACTTTTTCGTTATGACGCGCTCGGGGACTGGACGAGCGATCTGGCGCAGGATGAAACGATCGAACAAGGCGATGACGGCACGGTCGAACTTTCCTTGAACCTGCCAACTGATGTGCGCTGGCCTGATGGTTCGTCGGTTACGTTTGATGACGTGCGCGAGACGTTTCAGTACTACTTACATCCTTTTTATTATGGCGCGTGGAAAGATCATCTCTTAAGTATTGCCGGTACGTCTGCATACCGTAGCGGAGAAAGTAATACGTTAAGCGGCATTACGGTCGATGAAGAAGGCCGTGTGCATATTAAGCTCGAACAACCGACGGCGCTCGCGTTTCGTGCGCTCACTGCCCCGCTATTAAAAGCGGATGAGATTTTAGGTCGTGACCCAGACGAGGTAGAGAAACTCGCCGGTGAGGGTGTTTTATCCGGCCTCGGACCGTATCGGCTGGCGAATAAACCGTCGCGTGAGGGGCTGCATTTTATACGGCGTGACCCGGGGCAAAGCGGTGTACGGGATGGGGCTTATATCGAAAGCATAACGGTCGTCCCAGTGCAACCTGAAACGATTCTGACCGGGGATGCAGCGCGTGTCACAGCGGCTATGATTGATCAACTGTCACGCTCTCCTTCACCTGCATCGCTCGTGCTTCCTCCGGGTGTATCCGCGGACACGCTCGATGCTTTGCACAAAAATGATCAGCATGACCGGACAAAAAACACTCGCACGTCGGATGATTATCGCCTCGTGCGACAGCCGTTACCGTATTCGTATTACCTTGCCTTTAATATGCGTACCGTTGATCGTCCTAGCCGCGCTTTGATCACTGAAAAATTCTATGCATCTGGCGATGAAACGTCTGCGCCTATGTCCGCGCCTTTAGGGGAGATGCGACCGGACTTTTTGGGCCGGGTGAGCGATCAAACGCTGGATGAGGCCTACAAAGCGGGTCTTTCTTCCTTGATGCGCTCGGCCCCGTCATCGTTTTCCGATAAGACATTAGCCCTTTATTTTGATGAGGACGATCCACAGAGCACCTTCCTTGCGGAGCGATTAGCACGCGTCTTGGGAGATGACCAAAAGGTGCTCGACCTGCACGGGTTAAAACACGATGATTTTTATGCCACGATTTTTTCCGGCCAGTCCTACGATATGTTCATCTGGCCTATCGCGCATGGTCAGACGCTCGGGGAATGGTGGCGGTATTTGGGAATAACCCACGATGTCGACCGTCTTGGCTTAAACGTCATGCACTATGATCGCCCAGAGGTCGACCAGGCTTTGCAAGACGCGTACCGCGTCAGTCCGGAGCGAATCGACAGGGAAGGTCTTAAAGGCGCATTTCAGAGGATCGGTGAAGATGGTGTACTCGTCCCACTCTTCCGTCCAGATGCGCTCCGTGTTCAAAGCAAACGGATACAAGGGCCCTTTGAATCCGAAGATGATGTGCTCGCCCGCGATAACATGGCCTGGGAAGATCGCCGACAGCTCTGGTTCTGGTGGCTTTCCCCATAACATACGTGTGTCATCCGGGAAAATCATCCTCTGGATGATCAGTGTTTGTCCACTAGAGCATTTGGTAGAGCATGTGATAGAGCATCTGGTAGAGAAAGGGGGAGGGTGCATGCGCACGCGTCTCATTCGACTCTGGAGTCAACAACCGCACCTCACTCAGTACAGTGGATGGCTCTTGGACTGGTATGTGCCGGTGATGGGCTTAGAGGCGTATGGACTTTATCTTGCCCTGGCCTCCTTCAGTACCCTTCGAGAGGCAGATTTTTGGAAAGGCTCACAACATGATACAAAACCGGCCTATTCGGAAAAACAGCTGCTGTCGCTCCTCGGAACCGATCAAGCGCAGTGGTTAAAAGCACGCCGGCGTCTGGAAGGCATCGGTCTCCTTTCGACCCGGCGAACGATCGATGCGGATGTCGAGCACTATGATTTAACATTACGTGCGCCGCTTGCCCCTGCTCGCTTTTTAGAAAGCGACGTGCTCACCGCACTTCTTTTGGGGCGGCTTGGGCTTATAGGCTATGAATCTTTGCTTCAGCGCTACGGGCTGATGCCTCAAAGCCAAACGTCTCAAGAAAAGGTTCAAGAAATAGGTACAGAAGATATCAGCGCGCGCTTTCAAGATGCATACGACGGGTATGTGTTAAGCGAACTTGTCTTAAAACCGGGTTCAGATGGGGCACGGCTTACGGCGCTGGCCAGAACGCAGGAGTCACACACATTGGAAGAAGAGACGATCTCCTGGGAGTTGATCGATCGCCCTTTTACGCACTTACCCCAGCGTCCCTCTCATCATCCGTTTCTTGTACAGCAAGCTATCCAGGCCAAAAAACAGTACAACCTGCAAGATGAAGCGCTCGCCTATCTCGTACGTGATACATTTGATGGGAAGAGTGGTTATTTTGATCAGGAACGGTTTCGTGAACTGCTGAACGTCTATCGGACGCTCAAACATTCGGAAATCGCCGTGACCACAGCACATTCATCAAATATTACTTCGCAAGGTCAGTCCTTGCAACGCACTAAACCGCCAGAATATGGATTTAACACCGGAGCAACGTCTGGTTTTCCGCTACAAGATACGCAAGAGCCATCCGTTTTGCGGCAAACTGTGCACAAAGGTTCGGCCGGAGACAAAAATGCACTCATTGAAGCACACCTCGCCCGTTTAAAACGGTTGAGCCCCATTGCTTTATTAGAAAATTATCAGGGGGGTGCGCCGGTCTCGGCAGCGGACCGTCGTTTAATACAGTATTTGCTAAAAGACGTCGGGCTTCCCGAAGAGGTCGCGAATGTGCTCATCGATTATGTTCTGCTCGTTCAGGATAATACGCTTCCGCGCGCCTTTGTGGAAAAAGTGGCGACAAGCTGGAAACGGCAAGGTTTTCAGAAAGCCGAAGAAGCTTTTTATTTTGCTCGCGCTATGTACTTAAAACAACGCAAACAAAAAGAACTGTCTCACGCTTCTCAAGCTGGATCATCCGGTCGTACGGGGGGGACAGCCGGCGGCGGGGCAAACTCTCAGGAAACCAAGCGTAAAAAGAAATCCCACCCCGCCCGCCCTACTTTCGAGCGGTTTGTACCGGAATATATATGGGCTCAGGTCGATCGAGACCAGTCCCGCGATAAAGAGGCGCTTTTTCTTACGCGTCAAAACACATCGGGCGACATCGAACAAGATCTGGAGAAAGTCGAACAGATGATCCGGGATTTGGAAGGAGGCCCGGCGGAACATGTTGATCCAGCTTAAAGCAGCACTTGAAAAACTCACCTTGGATCAGCACGGAAGAGCGCGCACGGTCGAGATGATCATGCGCGAGCTTGAAAATGATGCCGATGTTAAGGCCGTTTTGCAAAAGACGGGCTGGCCGGTCGAGGCACTCAAAGTATATGCAACAGACTTTTTGCGTTACCAGCAAGAAGCCCATCATTGTGCAAACTGCCCTGGCCTGGAAAAGTGTCCAAATGCCCCGCAAGGTCATCGCTCCAGGCCTTATGTTGATGATACAAGACAGCTTTTCTTTACTTACGAACCTTGTAGCCTGTACTTAAACGCACAGGACATGCGCCGGCGCGTTTCTCTTTTTCAAACGCTACAGATTCCAACCTCCCTGGCAGGTGTCCGTTTTCGCGACATAAAACGCGATGAGCATAACGTGACGGCCATACGTCACGCGCTCAAATTCGTCAGTGAATTTGACGCGCGCGGGGGTATCGGTCTTTATGTCTACGGACCGTTCGGCGTCGGTAAAACGTATTTGATGGCGGCGATCGCTGGTCATCTCGTCGATCGCGGACGATCGGTCTTTTTTGTGCACATGCCGGCTCTGTTCCGGGAACTTAAAGCAGGACTGGATTCGGCGCGTTATCTCGAGATGATCCGTGCGCTGGAGACGGTTGATCTTTTAATTCTCGATGATATCGGTGCTGAGCAACTGACGCCCTGGGCGAGGGATGAAGTGTTAGTGCCGCTTCTTACGACTCGTACGACATATCTCCGGCCCATTTTATACACATCCAACCTGCCCTTAGAAGGTCTGTCCGAACATTTTTCCGAAACGGTGCGGGGCGACCTCGATCGTTTGAAAGCGTTTCGTCTGATCGAGCGCATTCGTTCTTATACGGAGACGATTATGCTTGACGGTCCGAATCGCAGACGAAAAACGTAGTGTTAGCCGTGCGATAAAAGTGGCGTCATCCTTTAAAATGTGTTACGATCAAAAAAAGTACACGATGAAACGTGCTAAATAAAAAAGCATCGTACGATCAAGCGCGATGCGCACATGATGTGCGGGAGAGGGGTTGGATCATGGGAACGATCGATCAGATATTAGAAAAATCGGTGCGCGGCGAAAGACTGACGTTAGAAGACGGGATGACACTGTTTGCTTCAGATGAAATAGAAAAAATCGGGGCGTATGCGCATCAAAAAATGCTCTCGCATCATCCGGAGTACCCCATTACGACATTTGTCATCGGTCGAAATATCAACTACTCGAACGTCTGCGACACATATTGCCGTTTCTGTGCCTTTTACCGGCCGGCCGGTCATGCGGAAGCGTATGTCCTATCCGACGACGTGATCCTTCAAAAAATACAGGAGACGGTGGATGTCGGGGGCACAGAGATTTTAATGCAGGGCGGTACGCATCCGCACCTATCCCTTGAGTATTATTTGAATTTGCTCCGCAAAATTAAGAGCCATTTTCCTAACATTCATATGCACTCGTTTTCGACGGCAGAAATACGTAAAATGGCGCAGGTATCCGAACTGCCTTTGGACGTCGTCATACGCGAACTCAAAAACGCTGGACTAGACTCGCTCCCCGGTGCCGGTGCGGAAATTCTCGATGACCGGACGCGTATGAAAATCAGTCGGCTCAAAGGTTCCTGGCGTGATTGGATCGAGACGATGGAAGTCGCGCATCGCGAAGGACTTTCTACAACGGCGACGATGGTCATCGGCTTTGGTGAGTCAAACGAAGAGCGCCTTTTGCACATGCTCCGGATCCGCGAGTCGCAAGATCGTGCCAGAGCGATCGGGGCGATCGGTTATCTCGCTTTTATCGTCTGGACCTTCCAGCCCGATAACACACGAATGAAGGCAGAAAAAGTGAGCGCTGAGGAATACTTAAAGACGCTTGCCATCTCCCGCTTGATGATCGATAACATATCTAATTTCCAAACATCGTGGGTGACCATGGGACCGGAGGTAGGAAAACTTTCCCTCTCCTATGGCTGCAATGACTTTGGTTCGACGATGATGGAGGAAAATGTCGTATCGGCCGCTGCTTGCACCTATAAAGTGAATACCAATCTCATCTTACAACTCATTCGCGAAGCGGGACGCATACCCGCACAGCGCAATACGAAATATGAGATCTTACGCGTTTTTGAAGAGGATGAGTGGGCCGAACGTGATTTTGAAATGCAACACGGCCAGGTACTGTAAAATTATAACTGGCCCATAAAAAAGCCCCTAAAAAATTGATTAGAGCAGAAAAACTAGTGGGCCCATGCTTGACAAACGCTCTCATTAAGATGTAAACTAGCCTTAAAGGTGAAGCCGCACGGGCGGCTTTTTTCCAAGTCCGATAATGATAATTATTATCAATAAAACTATACACATTTTGTAAGTTGGGTACCATACCCATATCAAACGTGTGCATACACGGTTTAATCCATCGAGGCGACGTGCACACCGAATACGGATGGATGCGTATAGGTTTGAAGGCGCAGAAGATGAGAGGAAGGGTTTAAAAAGGGGGTGAGGGAGATGACGGACTTGACCTTGGAAGAACGCCTAGAAGAAGCGGTGAAGACGCTCAAAGTTCGCGGCGTCCGGATGACACCGCAGCGTTATGCCATCCTGTCCTATCTCCTGGAAACGCGATCGCATCCTACGGCTGATGAAATCTACAAAGCACTCGCGGATCGTTTTCCGAGCATGAGTGTGGCGACGGTCTACAATAATTTAAAGCTTTTAAAAGAGGCGGGGCTTGTGCGCGAGTTGACCTTTGGCGATCAGGCGAGTCGCTTTGATGGGCAGATGCACGATCATTATCACGTTACGTGTATCGTGTGCGGTCGGATCGATGACTTTGAATATCCGCCGATGCGTTTTATTGAAAAAGAAGCCGAGCGCCTCACCGGATATGCGACAGCGGAACATCGGATGGAAGTCTATGGTATTTGTCCGGCATGTCGTAAGGCACAAGAAGAGGCGAAACAGATGGCGATGGTCACGGCGAAAGCGGCAGGTAATGAGCACTAAAACGCTTAGACATCTACTAAGAATGTTTCAATCACTAAAATACGATGGATTCGATCACTAAAAATGGTTCAAAGACTAAAAAAAGAAAAGATAAGATAAGTCATGCAGGGTAGGAGGAGGCGCTTGGGTGGCGGGCATCGGGTATGAACCGGGGCGCCCCATGCGGACAAAAAAACGCCGCAGCGGGCGCTCTTTTTTTATATGGGGTATAATTTTCCTTTTTATGGCAGTTTTCTTTTATGTTTTGTTCGGTATCTGGACCGATCGCTTCGGACCGTTTGTACCGAATCGTACGTACGAACCTCAGGACGTTGAGGGGAGCCTCGTCTTTGATGGAAAACTTTATGCGGATATGGCCATCGTACGGGGGGATGAGCCGATGATTGCACTACCGTTTTTAAAAGATCATATCGATCCCTCCATCACCTATGATGCGTCCACAGAAAGTATCTATATTGTGCGCGATCCGCATGTCTTGCGTTTATCTTTAAGCGGTGAGGGTGTATGGGATGAACTCACTAAAGCCGAGCCGTTTTCGGTTGAATATCCAATATATTTAGACGGTACTATACCGTATGTGCCTGTGTCGTTACTCGAACGTCTCTATCCCGTGAAGGGGAAGGAATCGCCCTTTGCTCCACAAATGTTCTCATCTTCATCCGCCCGCAGTGCCGTCTTCCTGTGGTCTCAAGGAGAAGCCGTACTTTTAGGGACAGCTACAGCACCGGAGAACAAAGCTGAACGATGGCTACGGGTTCGAAAAGCGCCGAGCGTCACTCACCCATACGTTAAAGAGCTTCAAACAGGTGAAGCGGTGATCATCATCGGCGAAGAAAAAGGCTGGTATCATATCCGGACGAAAGAAGGCGTAGAAGGTTATGTTCCCAAAGAAGGGATTGGACTAGACGGTGTTCATACCGTTCAAAGCCGGATGATTGCACCTTACTTTTCGGAGACAAAAAATTTCTCGATCTATCGTCCGCTTAGCGAAAAAATTGTGCTCGTCTGGGAACACGTCGTTAACAAAACGCCCGATCCCAAAAATTTACCTGAACTCCCCGGGGTTAACGTACTTGCACCGACCTGGTTTGAGCTTAAAAACGAGTCCGGGGAACTTCTCAATCGAGCAAGTATCGATTATGTGCATTGGGCACATACGCGTGACATAGAAGTTCATGGAGTGCTTACCAACGGGTTTGACCCCGATCGTA
>PEBX01000059.1 GCA_003050645.1 Candidatus Carbonibacillus altaicus | reverse complement strand
TATTTACACCTGTTTTCGGGCGACGAGAACGACGGCATAAGCCTGAACGCCTTCCCCGCGCCCGACAAACCCCATCCCTTCGGATGTCGTTGCTTTGATACTGACGCTGTCTACGGAAACACTTAAAAGAGACGCTATCGTCTCGCGCATCTTTCCGATATACGGTCCGATCCGCGGCTTTTCTAACACAACGGTCATATCGGCATTGACGAGGGCGTAGCCTTTTTCTTCAACCATGGTACGTGCCGTGCGGACAATTTCCTTACTGTCCATATTTCGATACTGCGGATCATGCGGGGGAAAATAGTGACCGATATCCCCTAAGGCGAGCGATCCCAGCAGCGCGTCGGCCAGCGCATGCAAAAGCACATCGGCATCCGAATGACCGAGGGGACCTTTTTCAAAAGGGATATGCACCCCACCTAGGATAAACGGTCGCCCAATTTGCAAGACATGGACGTCATAGCCAAACCCGATCCGTACCATCAGAACCTCCTTTACACACTCTTTTTGAGCAGCATTTCGGCGAGCGAGAGGTCAAAAGGCGTGGTCACTTTAATGTTGGCTTCATCACCCGGTACCACTACAACACGCTTTCTAAACCGCTCAAGCAGCATCGCTTCATCTGTGACCTCGATCTGCAAGGCTCGTCCCAGTGCCAACGCCTCAAGAAGTGTCGCGCGATGAAAAAGTTGAGGGGTCTGGACGGCGACGAGACTCGCCCGGGGAAGCGTTCCCCAGACGCGCCTCAAAGAACGGGAAGGCAGATCCGCCTTTGCCTCTTCAATCACCTTGATCGTATCTTTGACCGGAAGTGCCGGAACGATCGCACGTGCCGCCTCTTTTACCGCTACCAGGCGCTGCCAGAGTTCCAGCGAAAGAAGTGGACGCGCCGCATCGTGAACGGCCACATAAGTCGCTTTTTCCAAAACCCGTACCCCGGCCCACACGCTGTCTTGCCGACTCTTTCCCCCGGGAACGAGGTAAAGCGCAAGCGTTGGCCCGGCAAGTTCGATCTGGACGATATGTCCTGGGAAGCATTCCCATTCCCCTGGGAAATCGTCTTCTATCCAGTGAGCTTCTTGTAATATCCGAATCGTTCTGAACAGTTCCTCCGGATGAATGACGAGCGCTATCCAGGGAACATGAAACGATCGCATCTTCTCCAGAGCATGCATAAAGAGTGGCCGCCCGGCAAGTGGAACATACACTTTGCGGAGTGCCCCGCCCATGCGCGTTCCTTCACCAGCGGCCACAATGACGCCACCTATCGTTCCGTTCACCTTGACACCATCCCGTCTTTGAATCAGTGAACGCTAACATGCCATCTTTCATCATATCAAAATCAAAGCGCTTTTTCCAGTAATTTAGGCTTGGCAAACACCATACGTCCGGCCGATGTTTGGAGCACTGACGTCACCGTCACTCCGATCTGATCGCCGATAAAATCTTTACCACCCTCGACGACGATCATCGTCCCATCATCGAGGTAAGCAACCCCTTGCCCGTGTTCTTTGCCATCTTTTATGACCTGAACAACGAGTTCTTCACCGGGGAGCACAATCGGTTTGACCGCATTGGCGAGATCGTTAATATTCAGCACCGGTATACCCTGCAGTTCACATACTTTGTTGAGATTAAAATCATTGGTCACAATTTTGGCGCTCATTTCTTTGGCCAGCTTCATGAGTTTGCTATCCACTTCATGGATATCGTCAAAGTCCTGATCGACGATCCGCACCTGCACATGTTTCCCGCTTTGAATGCGTTTTAAAATATCCAGTCCGCGGCGCCCGCGATTACGCTTAAGCATGTCCGAAGAATCTGCGATATGCTGCAGTTCTTCGAGGACGAATTCCGGTACAATCAAAATACCTTCCATAAAACCGGTTTCCACCACATCGGCAATCCGTCCGTCGATAATCACGCTCGTGTCGAGGAGCTTAAATGAAGCGTTCTCTTCGACAGATAGGTTCAGATCTGCCTTCTGACCTTTTTCTTTCAGTCGCGATAAAGAAAAAAATTGAATGAGTTCATCTTTTTTCTTATAACCGACGGTAAAACCCAGATACCCGAGTAAGAGTGATACAAAAATCGGCAAAAACATGTTCAGAACGGGCACTTGCTGTAGCGGTAAAGAAAGTAAGAACGCGACGAAAAGCCCCACGATGAGACCGAGTGTCGCAAACAAAAGATCGCTGACATGCACTTTTATGAGGCGTTCTTCCGCACGTCTGTAAGCTCGTTCGAACATATCAGAAAGTAATATAATGCCCACTAAAAATAAAAGTCCTCCGACGGCTGCACCGATATATTCTTGAAATGAAATATGACTGAGATGAATCCAAGGTTCAAGTACATCCAGCAACCAGGGTAAGAAATAATAACCAATGGTACCGCCGAGCAAAAGGAAAAAAAGCTGAAATAGTCTCCTCACAATCATCGCGCCACCTCCTAGCGCTAGTATTTATAGCATAACCAAAAAAAGTTAAAAACAAACGTCACCGCCCATCTATGATGAATGTTGATTGATGCAATGAATCGCGTGTGAAGTGCGTGCTTTACCCAAGTACGCGTTTTTCGACCCATGCTTCCGCTTCGTCCGCCTTTAAATTTTTGGCAAGAGCGATTTCACTAATCAAAATTTGTCGCGCGCTGTCCAACATGCGCCGTTCTCCGGTAGAAAGACCGCGTATTTTTTCGCGACGCATAAGGTTGCGCACGACAACCGCCACGGCCAGAGCATCACCACTTTTCATTTTTTCCATATGCGCACGATAGCGTTGGTTCCAGTTTTTATCACTCGGTGCGTCCGTTGCTTCAAGTGCCTCTTCCAGCGCCTGAAAATCATCGGCAGAAAGCACTTCTCTTAAACCCAAACGTTCCATGTGTTCAAGCGGAATCATCACCCGCATTTCACCGATCGGCATGTTGAGTACGTAATACGCGCGGCGTTCACCCAGAAACTCTTTTTCCTCAATCGCCTCAATCACACCCGCACCATGCATCGGATAGACGACTTTATCACCGACTTTAAACACAAAGACGCCCCCTTCGCACCAGTCTCTATTCCAGTATATCACGAGGGGGGAGAAGGGTCAAATAGGCTTAAACGATTATAATACACAATTTGTCGATTGAGGTCAAGAATCATCGACTTCAAAATATGACACATCCGGTGTCTACCATACTAGACGTAAAAACAAGGTCGACGTTGCGCACATTTATAAAAATTTTGGTGAACGCGTTAAAAATTTCGTTCGATAAAGACCTGGCTTTGAATGCGTTTGAGTCCTTCTTTGATCGCCCGCGCCCGTGCCTCGCCGATGCCTTCTACTTCATCGAGTGCGTCGAGATCGGCCAGCAAAATTTCCGGAAACCGTCTAAAATGATGAACGAGATTATGAATAATCGTGAACGGAAGACGCGGTATACGGTACAGAAGACGATATCCCCGGGGTACGATCATCTCCTCCAGATTACTTGCAGAAAGCGGAAAGCCGAGCAAACGCACGATCGCCGATCGTTCTAAGAGTTCATCCGGGCTTAACGTTTTAAGCTGCGAAAGGACGTCTTTCGGGGTCCGCTCATCGTCGTCCGGTAAATAGTCGCGAATCAACATCTCTGCTTCTACTTCAACACCGGAGACGAGTTCATCGAGCTGCATTTGAATAAGCCGCCCTTCTTCGCCCAGTTCTCGTATATAACGCAAAATTTCAGCCTTTACGCGCAACACCATTTCAATGCGTTGCAAAACGCTTACGACTTCTTGCAATGTCACAAGTTGTTCAAACTCTAACGCCGAAAGATTAACCAGGGCCTGATCGAGCACGGCTTTATATTTTTCTAAGGTAGCCAGCGCTTGATTGGCCTTGGTCAAAATCACATTCATCTCCTGCAGCGTGTAGCGATAACGACCTTTATAGACCGTAATAATCCCGCGTCTTTGTGAGATCGAAATAACGATCTTATTCGTCTGCTTGGCCGTTCGTTCAGCCGTGCGGTGACGCGTACCGGTCTCGATCGAATGGATCGATGAATCCGGGATGAGCTGAGTATTGGCTAAAATGATCCGGCGCCCATCTTCACTGAGTACGATCGCCCCATCCATTTTGGCCAGTTCATACAGATAATATGGCGAATAGTCGCATTGAATTTGAAAGCCCCCGTCACAAATCGACAACACTTCTTCCGCATCGGATAAGACGATAAGCCCCCCCGTCTTGGCTCTTAAAATATTTTCCAACCCTTCGCGGAGCGGTGTCCCCGGGGCGATCATCCGCATCACCTGGGTTAAAAATTCATCGCGTGTATCGCGCTCCTCCATCATCGATCCCCCTTAACAAAAAGCGAGCCAACCATTCTACCTCTTTGTGGCATGCATCAGTAAAATGAAACAATCTCTTCATAAATCTTTTCATAGCTTACTCGTCTACAAAGCATAACGAAGTATGTTTTGTTTAATACGCAAAAGCGACCATCAGCGCTTCCTGTATCGTCTGAACAGGGACGACTTCGAGAGAGATATGTTTTTCTCCTCCTTGCTCCAACACCCGATCGCCTTTTGGCGGGACAAGTGCACGGCGAAATCCTCGACTCTGCGCTTCTTTCAAACGTTCAAGAAGACGCGGTATTTGCCGCACTTCTCCGGTTAAGCCGATCTCTCCTAAATAAACATCGCGCGCCGAAAGCGGCCGTTCGCGAAAACTCGAGGCTATCGCCAGTGCTGTTGCAAGATCTCCGGCCGGCTCACCGATGCGCATGCCACCGACCACGTTGACATACGCATCCTGACCCATGAGATGGAGCCCGGCTTTTTTTTCTAAGACGGCGAGAAGCATATGCAGACGATTTAAATCGTAACCGCTTGCAGTTCGCCGTGGAGCCGGGTAAAGTGAAGGCACGAGGAGAGCCTGGATTTCAAGGAGAAAAGGACGTGTCCCTTCTATCGTCACCAGGACGGCAGATCCGATGCTTTCTTCCTGTCGTTCCCGTAAAAAAAGTTCACCCGGCGTTTCATGCGGTATGAGCCCTCGATCCTGCATTTCAAAAACACCAAGCTCGTACGTCGAACCAAAGCGATTTTTCATCGCCCGAAGCAGCCGGTAAAAATGATCGCGGTCCCCCTCAAAATAAAGGACCGTATCGACCATGTGCTCGAGCATGCGCGGCCCGGCAATATCGCCGCTTTTCGTCACATGCCCGACGATCAAGGTGGCGACGCCTGATGTTTTGGCAAAATCGAGCAAAAACGTCGTCCCTTCGCGTACCTGAGCGACCGACCCGGGGGCCGAGGTTATATCCGGGTGGCGCATCGTTTGAATGGAATCGATGATGAGCACACGCACGTGAAGTTTGCGGGCCACGTCGGCAATGTGCTCGAGTCGCGATTCAGAAAGCAAGTAAAAGCTTTTTTCATCGCCGCCTAAGCGCCGGGCACGCAATCCCACCTGTTCCACCGACTCTTCACCGCTTACATACAGCACGGTTTCCCCTTGCCCGGCATACCGGAGCGCGACTTGCATGACAAGCGTTGATTTGCCCACCCCAGGTTCCCCGCCGATCAAAATGAGCGAACCCGGAACAAGGCCACCCCCTAGCACCCGATCCCATTCGCTGATTCCAGATGGGATGCGCCGAAACGCTTCCGGTCGTTCGGTTAAAGTTGAAAGATCGAGCGGCCGCGGAGCATCAGAGGCATCTTTTTCAAGGCGTCTTCCCACTTCATGTGTCGGGGGAATGATTTCTTCGACCATCGAATTCCAGCTGCCGCAGCCCGGGCACCGTCCATGCCATTTCGCCGCCTGATAACCACAACTTTGACAAACGTACTGTGTCTTTACGCGCATGCCCCACCTCTCCCCTTATAGCATACCATATTCTAGAAAGTGCAAAAAAGCGGAAGGTGTGACGATATCGTCACACCTTCCGCTCTTATTCATGACGAGCAATTGTCACCCATGGTGTCTATAGATGTCTCGGCGTACCTATCTTATCGACGACTTGACTTCCACGTGGATGTCCCGCCCAGATGGACACGCAACTGACACGTTCAATCGAATACGCAACTGACACGTCCAGATGAACTCATGCCCATCACACACGATACTTGCTCTTTATGAAACCTTAAACCACCGCCTGAGCTACTTTTTCTAAGGCGATCTCGCCCTCACGCATGACAAAGCGGACTTTGTCGCCTTTTTGGATCTCACCGGATAAGAGCGCTTCCGAGAGGCGATCTTCTACGAGCCGCGTGAGCGAGCGGCGGATCGGCCGGGCCCCGTAGAGCGGATCAAAGCCCTCTTTGGCAATGGACAGGATGACTTCATCGTCGAGCTCAAAATCGATGTCCTGTTCCTTTACACGGCGACGAATATCTTCCGCCATAAGCGAGACGATTTCTTTAATGTGCGCCTCCGACAGCTGATGGAAGACGATAATCTCGTCGACACGGTTTAAAAACTCCGGTCGAAAAGCGCGTTTTAACTCTTGCATGACTTTGTCTTTCATCGCTTCGTAGCTATTTTCAGCGGTTTTCTGCGATGTAAAGCCGAGCGAGCCGCCTTTTTTGATGAGCTCCTGACCGACGTTCGAGGTCATGATAATTATCGTGTTTTTAAAATCAACGGTGCGGCCTTTTCCGTCGGTGAGGCGGCCGTCTTCCAGAACCTGCAGGAGAATGTTAAATACTTCCGGATGGGCTTTTTCGATCTCATCGAAGAGGACGACCGAATACGGTTTACGCCGCACCTTTTCGGTGAGCTGTCCGCCTTCTTCATAACCGACATAACCGGGCGGAGAGCCAACCAGACGGGATGTCGTGTGTTTTTCCATGTACTCGCTCATATCGATGCGAATCATGGCATTTTCATCACCGAACATCGCCTCTGCCAGCGCCCGTGCCAGCTCCGTTTTCCCGACACCGGTCGGCCCTAAGAAGATGAACGAACCGATCGGCCGCTTTGGGTCTTTGAGTCCGGCGCGCGCCCGACGAATGGCACGAGCCACACTTTTCACCGCTTCATCCTGCCCGATGACGCGTTTGTGCAAGATGTTTTCCATATCCAAAAGACGTGCCGCTTCTTCTTGTTGCATTTGCTTCACCGGGATTCCCGTCCAGCTGGAGACGATCTCGGCGATGTCATCGGGTGTCACTTCGGCATCGGTCTGACCTTGTTTTTCTTTCCAAGCCTGTTTGACCCGCTCCAGTTCTTCGCGAAGTTTTTGTTCGCGATCCCGGAACGCTGCGGCCTTTTCAAATTCCTGACTCTGCACGGCCGAGTCTTTTTCTTTCCGTACTTCTTCGAGTTCTTTTTCTAACTCTTTGATGTTCGGGGGAATGGTGTAAGCGTTTAGGCGGACGCGCGAGGCCGCTTCATCGATGAGATCGATCGCCTTATCCGGCAAGAAACGATCCGTGATATAACGATCGGAGAGCAAAACCGCCGCTTCGATGGCCGCATCCGAGATTTTTACCCGGTGGTGCGCTTCATAGCGATCACGCAGTCCATGCAAAATTTTGACGGCATCTTCCGGCGTCGGTTCGTCAACCAGAATCGGTTGAAAACGCCGCTCCAACGCTGCATCCTTTTCAATATACTTCCGGTACTCATCGATCGTCGTCGCTCCGACCGTCTGCAGTTCACCTCGAGCCAGCGCCGGTTTTAAAATATTGGAGGCATCGATCGCCCCTTCTGCGCCACCCGCACCGATGAGCGTATGCAGCTCGTCGATAAAGAGGATGACGTTACCGGCCTGACGAATCTCGTCCATGATTTTCTTTAACCTGTCTTCAAACTCACCGCGATATTTGGTGCCGGCTACGACCGTCCCCATATCGAGCGTAAGCACCCGTTTGTCGCGGAGCGTCTCGGGAATTTCATTGTTGACGATGCGCTGCGCCAAACCTTCCACGATGGCCGTCTTCCCGACGCCAGGCTCACCGATAAGAACAGGGTTATTTTTGGTCCGGCGAGAAAGCACCTGTATGACGCGTTCGATTTCTTTTTCCCGTCCCACAACCGGATCGAGTGCCCCTTCTTTGGCAAGCGCGGTGAGATCGCGAGCCAGCGAATCGAGGGTAGGTGTGCCAGCACTTTTTTGACCGCCAGTCGAAGCAGAGGTCAGCACCTCACTGTTTCCAAGAAGCTGAAGCACCTGCTGACGGGCTTTGTTTAAGCTCACACCCAGGTTGTTTAAAACACGAGCCGCTACCCCTTCCCCTTCGCGGATGAGGCCTAACAAAATGTGTTCCGTACCGACGTAGGTGTGGCCGAGTTTCCGCGCCTCATCAAAGGAAAGTTCGATCACTTTCTTGGCGCGAGGCGTGTACGGTGTATTGAGCGGTTTTTCCTGACCGCGCCCGATAAGCGTCTCGACTTCTTCCTGAATTTTTTCCAAGGACAGGCCCAGGTTCATGAGCGCCTTGGCCGCGATCCCCTCACCTTCGCGGATGAGGCCCAGTAAAATATGTTCGGTGCCGATACTGTTGTGCCCGAGACGTACAGCTTCTTCCTGGGCTAAGGACAGAACCCGCTGTGCACGTTCTGTAAAACGTCCAAACATCATCGTCTTCATCCTCCTTACACATTCGTTTATCTCACGTTCCTCTTGAATGGTATGCTAAGACCATTGTAGCACAGGCGTGCCTTGATACTGAACCTGCAAGGCTAACCGCGCAATACTTTATGAAAACATGAATCGGACCGTCTCTACCGATGTGTCCATTAAAAAGCGGGCAGCACTATACTCATATCTAATCCGAGTTAACGCAGTGCCTCGCGCAGGAGACGGGCACGCGCCATGTCGCGCGCCCCGGCGTCTAACGATTTGCCGGCAGTATACTGGAGAAAACCGGGACGAATGCTCACCCAAAGCGCCGAGAGTTTTTTCGCGGAAAGTCCCTCGATATATCCGAGGTATACGCCTAACAACACATCGGATAGACGCGTTAGTGCTTCTTTGGAAGAGAGCGACCGCGCGTAGCGCAGTGTGCCGAGTGAGCGAAAAATGCGGTCTTCCAACGCAACACCTAGCGACTGCTTGAGCATCTCGCGACTCATCCGCTCATGCTCGATAACCTGGCGGACGATGCCTTCCAGATTTTCTAAGATCTCCCCTTCGGAAAGCCCCAAGGTCACTTGATTCGATATCTGAAAAACGCCGCCTTCTGCTTCGCTCCCTTCACCATAAACGCCGCGCACCGTGAGTCCCACTTTTTGAATCGCCGGGATAAGCGCCTGAATGCGCTTGGCCATCACGAGTCCGGGAAGATGCATCATGACCGACGCACGCATGCCCGTGCCGGTGTTCGTGGGGCACGACGTTTTGTACCCGAGCGTCTCATCGAAAGCCCAGTCGATTGTCTCTTCCAACCAGTCATCGATCCGGCTGGAGAGCGCATATGCTCCGCTTAAATCGAGCCCCGGGCGAAACACTTGCAGACGCACGTGATCTTCTTCATTGAGCATTACGCTTACCATCTCGTCGTCGGAAAGCACCACCGCGCCCCCTTCCTTTTCCATCAGATCGGGGGAAATCAGGTGCTTTTCGACAAGAACAGCGCGGACGAGCGGACTTAAGTCACGCATGCGGAAGAGGATCAGTTCGGGCACATCGTTCGGTCGCCTTGTCTGCGCGTGTTCAAAAGCTTTTAAAACGGCTTTTTGATCGCTGTCGGACATCTTGAGTTCAAAAGGAACTCCATCGATGTTTCGCGCCAGACGAATGCGCGTACTCATCACCACATCATCGTCGCGTCCCCCTCGTTCCAAAGCCGGCGCAAGCGGACGGGTTAAAAATGTCTCGATGCCCATCTTTTACGCCTCCTTCTCCAGCGCACGAAGCTTATCTCTGAGTTTGGCTGCTTCTTCAAACGCTTCTTCCGCAATTTTCTGCTCCAATTCTTTTTTCAGCGCCTCGATCTTACGGCGCTTGGAAAGACGCTCCTCCCCGCGGCGCGGTACTTTCCCGGTATGCGCTTCGCTCCCGTGCAAGCGGCGAAAAATAGGACGGAGCTGCGCCCGAAAGGTGTCATAACATTCACTACAGCCAAAACGACTCGTTTGAATCAAATCTTCATACGTCCATCCGCAACTGGGGCAACTAAGCCGTTCTCCAGAACTCGCCGCCGGACGCTGGGAGAGATCGTGCATCATGCCGCTTAAAAGATGATGAATGGAAAAAGCATCTTTAGACATCGGTAGAAGCTCCCCTTTTTCCCGAGCACACTCTTCGCAAAGATGCATCTCCGTTTTTTGTCCATTCACGATTTTCGTAAAGTGAAACGTGGCCGGTCGTTTTCCACAATTTTCACAGAGCACGGGGCTCACCTCCTGCCTCTTTCAACAAGATGGCTATCACCCGTTTCATCATACGGGCGCGTAAACGATCGCGGTCATTGACTTCTAAAGCCAACGTTTGGCGATGGATGAGCGCACTTAAAAGCTCCGCCTCACGTAACGTTAGCTTGCCCGCTTCCTGCAAACGATAAATCATCCCTTCACTCGCTGTTTGCGTGATGCCTTCACCGATCTCCTCATAAAGCTCCATGAGCCAGGCGTTATCCGGATCCACGAAAAGTCTTTGAATACGTATATAACCGCCTCCGCCGCGTTTGGATTCGACCAAATAACCGCGCTCTACCGTAAAACGCGTCTGAATGACGTAGTTGATTTGTGATGGAACACAGCGGAAGGTTTCTGCTAACTGGACGCGCTGCACTTCTGCTACGCCACCTTCACTGGTGTCGATGAGTCGTTTTAAGTGTGCTTCGATGACGTCAGAGATGCTGCGCACCGTCATCCCTCCTTCGGTCAAGTGCGACCCATAATCTGATCTTGACTATCCTTGACTAATAACAGTATAACGCATTTTCTTTCATGGTACAAGAGGTTTTTTAAAAAATTTTTTACATGCCTACACTTTTAGCGTAAAAGCGGTAGATCTAAAAGTTCCGGAAGCGATGTAATGAGCGTATCTGCTTCTTTGAGCTCTTCCGGCGAGCCGTATCCGTATAGACAGCCAACGACGTAAAGATCATTGGCAACTCCGGCTTCCACATCCGAACGGCGATCGCCGACCATTACCTGAAGCGGTGCCGGATACGTGGTGATGAGCCTGCGCACGAGATCGACTTTGGAGCGCGTACCAAAACGTCCGGCACTGTAGAGGTCCTTAAAATAATGTTTAAGACCAAAGCGCTCGACAATCATCTGAATATAGCTTTCCCGTCCGTTGCTCGCAACAAACAGGTAAAATCCGCGGGATACGAGCGTTTCTAAAACGGGGATGACATCCGGGAAAAGCGCGCCGTAACCGCGTTTTAAAAGTGCTTCTTCATATTCAAACATCCAACGATCGGCAAGCTCATAAAATGAGAGGCTGCGCCCCGGGATCAGCGTACCCCACATCGCATCGTATGTTTTGCCGAGCTGCGCCTTTAAGATATCTTCCGGCGGCAAAGGTGGTGGTTCGTAGCCTTCCTTTCTTAGGCGGTCATATGTCATTTCATATGCTTTTAAAGCAAGCGGCCAGGCATCAAAAAGCGTACCATCCATATCGAAAAGAGCGGCTTTACGGATCAACGTTTCTCGCATTATCCACGCCCCGTTTCTTATCTGTTAATAAAAGCGTCTTTCCCAGGCGCTCCGTTCCCATCTTTTACGCGCAAAGAGAAAGCCGAATAAAAGCCCGCCAACAAATCCGCCGAGGTGACCAGCAATGCTCACTCCGGGAATAATGAGCGTGCTGATGGCACCCAGTACGATGAAGGCCAGGATGACACTTTCTGACTGGCGATCGAGCCAGCGCGGACCACGCCACATATAGTAGAGATAAAGTCCTAAAAAACCATAGTCCACACCGGAAGCCCCTACCGCAGCACCTGCACGAAGCGCGTACAGGCCAAGAGCTGTCGTAAAGATAAGCCAAAGCCACAGGAGAAGATAGCGACTGCGGCCGAGTCGTTGCTCCAGCGGAGGTGCTATTAAATACATCATAAACATGTTAAATAAGAAATGCATCCAACCATTGTGTACAAAGGAAAAGGTAAGAATCGTCCACCAGCGGTCTTGAAGCGGGAAATCGGCGGCAAAAGAAGTATATGCGTAGAGCATGTAAGGATTATTTTGCCAGCCTAAAACGGTGGTAAAGAGCATGGCAACCGTATTGACACCGATAAAAAACGAAGTGAGAGGATAAAGCCGGAGATACGTACGGAAAGATTCATTGCGTAAAAAAATCATGATGACGGTCCTTTCTTTTTTGATCGTCTTGCCGCTTTAGCCATTCACGACGGATGAGACCGTAGACGGCGTGGTCGACGTAACGATCGCCCAACCATTCGGCCTCTCTGAGCGTCCCTTCATACGTAAATCCGAGCCGCTCAGCGACTTTACGACTCGGCCAGTTTTCGGTCGCCGCACGAATCTCTAAGCGGTTTAAGCGATATTCAAAAAAAGCGTAATCGACCATTGCCTGGGCCGCTTTGGTCATGAGGCCCTTCCCCTGATATGGCGGAGCCAGCCAGTAACCGAGACTCGTTTTATGATTTTCCCAATCGATTTTATGATACCCGATCACCCCAACCAGCGCACCCATATAAAAAAGACCCGCCTGAAACCCTTCCCGCCGCCTTTCTTGACCGATCGAAAAATCAACAAAAGCATATGTATCCTGGATCGTCTGTTTTCGCACCCAAGGAAGATACACACTGAGATCCGTGCGATACGTATCGATAAGCCGGTAGAGACTGGGAACATCCCGGTAGGCAAGCGGTTTTAAACGGAGATAATAATCCGCTGTCAGCTCAAACACACCCTACGCCTCCTTTACACTGTACCTTCATTATACACGAAACACACATGGTACTCGATAAAAGACAATAAAAAAACCATACCTTGCTAACCTAAAAAAGGTCGTAAGGTATGGTTCCCAAAAAATGCACCCTGAAAACCGAATAGCGGGATGAATAAGCCCTCGACCGATTCGTATCCCAAAGCTTCATGTGTTACCACACTTCCACCCAGGACCGATCAACCTCGTCGTCTACAAGGGGTCTTACCTGGC
>PEBX01000058.1 GCA_003050645.1 Candidatus Carbonibacillus altaicus | reverse complement strand
CATGACTCCAAAAAAGACGATCACGAATACAAAACCATAGACGATATAGACGAGCATGATTACAAAAAAGATGACGACACATACAAGAAAAAGGACGATCACGATGATTAAAACCGCTGTATGGAAAGCCATGGGAACAGAGATTGAACTCTCTGTTCCCGGCGCTTACGCCTCACTCATCGCTGCTACACAAAACCTATTTACAAAATGCGAACGTATATGCTCTCGCTTTATAGCGGACAGTGAGCTGATGCGTATCAACAATAGTCACACCACGTGGCAACCGGTCTCTCCGACGCTCTGGAGCATTCTTTTCCTTGCCGACCGGGCGTACCACCAAACCCATGGTCTCTTTTCCCCGTATCTACTCGATACAATCAAATATCACGGCTACGACCGGAGCTATACATGGCTGCATCCACCTGTTTTTGATCGCGTCCATGACTTTCTTCCAAAGTCAAGCCGCGACACTTTACGCAAAGTAGTACAAGATCCCACAGAAAAACGCTTGGTAGACGTGCTTCGGCACGTTTCAGACGGTGTCAATTTAAACCATATAACGAATGAAAATCCCGACATAAAGCACAAGACAATCGACTTTATAGACGACACAAACGGCAAACCTGGCTATAAGGACGACCCGCCGCTTCAGTTTTCCTTACGACCGCTCGCCATAAAAAAAAGGGCCGATATATCGATCGATCTTGGCGGGATCGCCAAAGGCTGGGCGACACAACGTATTGCGCACTTTTTAAAAATAAAAGGCGTTCCTTACGGTTCGCTCAACGCCGGAGGTGACCTCATCGTCTGGAACGATAGCGATGACGAACCGTGGCTCGTTGAGATTGAAGATCCGCGCATGTATCTTGAGCCCGCAACGCAATCTCAATCGCCCCCGCCGCTTGTCACTTTCCCGATCCGCCAAGGTGCCGTTGCTACATCCGGAACGCTCAAAAGACGCTGGATACATCACCATACGCTCAAACACCATCTGATCGACCCGCGCACAAACAGGCCCAGCGCAAGCGATGTCCTGCAGTCGACCGTCTTAAGTGCGAGCCTTATAGAGGCGGAGGTTTTAGCTAAAATCCCGGTAATCCTCGGTCAAAAGGCGGGAGAAGACTTTCTCAGCAACTATGCCCGTCGCACTTCCCGCCGCCTGCGCTGGTGGCTTGTCACAAAAGAAGCTGTTCCTGCTGGCATGACGACCTCTCCATAACCTTTTAATCCTTAACAACTCTTTTCCTTCTTTTTAAATTTTCCTTCACCTCTCGCGTTCTCACCCTTGACCCCTCGGAATGCGAAGCTATTCCGGGTAAAAATAATCAACATTAGGTGGTGCTGATGATGAACATGAAAGACAAAGTCAAGTGGACACTCTATATCGGTACAAGTATTCTCTTAGGCGGCCTTATGACCGCAGTGACGCTCACCCATCAAGCCGCGTACGAAGAAACTTCAAACGGAATGTCATACGGATCATACAAATCGTTCGCCGCCTTCTCCTCCGTTCCTGATGCCTATCCCAGCCAGACCTTCCGCCGTTCCTACGAGTACGCCGACGATGACGACTATGAGCATGACGATGACCACCATACGTACGGAGACGATCGTCACGCTTATGACGACGACGAACATGATGATACGTACAAATACAAAAATAGCACCGTATTGACAGATCCGGTGGGATCCCCCTCACGTACCAATGAAACACGCTTACAAGATACAACCCAAACGACACCCAATATGCAGACAACGCAAACGACGCGCAAAGTGCGGACCCGTCTTTCATGAAACATTGTTCTCTCATATATGTAGTGTTATATTATAAATATCGAAAAAAGGATGACTGGAAATGAATACTATATTCAATATGTTTACCGATATCGTCCTCTCCCTTCCGACGTGGGAACTCATTCGTTCGTTTGGACTCACTGCTTATATCCTTCTATTTTTTACTACAGCAATGGGTATGCTCTTACCGCTCAATCTCGTAACCGGTCCGACAAAAGCCGTTGTTACCATCGCCCACCAACTATCCGGCTGGCTCGCACTGACCATAGCACTCGTGCACGGTCTTCTGCTCATGATCGATCGCACCATGCCTTTTTCCTGGACAGCTGTATTTTTCCCTTCATGGACGAATGGTCGAGAACTCAGCTATGCACTCGGTGTCGTCACGCTTTACCTTTTGCTCATCGTCCTTTTAAGTTCTGATCTCGCCCCCGTGCTCGGGAAAAAGCTATGGAAGAAAATCCATTTTTTCTCCTATCTTGCCTTTGTATTTGCTTTCGTCCACGGTGTCTGGGCCGGCACAGACACGCTTACAACATGGGGGACAGCTATCTATGCCTCAACAGGCGGAATCATCTTCGTTTTAACCGTACTCCATGTGTTACTGCGACGAAAACCGCTGCAACAGTCAGTAAAACGGGCGGTACAACAAAAAAACTAGGTACTAAAGGGAGCCAGGTAACGATGCGACTCTTACTCGTCGAAGACGATGCAACGTTAGGAAAACTCATCCAGTACAAGTTGAGTCAGAGTGAGAACTGGCAGGTCGACTGGGCTAAAGATGGCGAAGAAGGAGAATGGATGGCCAAAGAAGGCGTCTACGATATGATCCTTCTCGACTGGCGCCTCCCCGAAAAAAGCGGCCTCGATCTATTGAAAGCAATCCGTGCCGCAGGTGTCCATACGCCTGTTCTTTTTTTAACGGCCCGCGATGCCGTGGATGATCGAGTGCTGGGACTGGACAGCGGAGCCGATGACTACCTCGTCAAACCATTTGAATTTGCAGAACTTAAAGCGCGGATTCGCGCTTTAATGCGCCGCCCCCCAAATTGGGGACACGACGCCTGGATCTTTGCTGATCTCCGCGTACACCCAAAGTCCGGCGATGTCTTTTGGAAAGATCAGCCCCTTCACTTTACTGGACGGGAAAAAGATTTGTTTATGGTTTTGCTTCGTCAACAAGGCCAGACCGTCTCTCGAGAACAGCTAATTCATGCCGTATGGCGTTATGGCGATGTGACCGACAATATCCTCGATCAGTACATGGTCAGATTACGTCGTAAAATTGAACATACCGATCTCGTCATTGAAAATATTCGCGGGCAGGGCTATCGCCTACTTTTGCCATAAAATTATCGGATGAACATTTCATGATGAGCGAATCGTCCGATAAGGCATTACATGATCCGCATCTATCGCGCTTCACTTTAATCTGATTTGTTTCAATACCGAAAGGATGAACGTCTCGTGAGCGCACTCATCCGCACGCGGATCAGGCTGGCTATATTTTTCGGAGTTATGGTCGGCTTGATCGTCCTTTTGACACTCCTCGTAGTCTATGCATCGTTTAACCGGATGATATGGCAGCATGAAACCGGTGAACTCAACAAACTGGCGCAAGCCTGGATAGAAAGTAACCATCTTGATATCTCCAGTCATCCGGATAGCAATACGCCCCTTGACGTTTACTTTATGACCGAACCGAGTGCCTATGGAGTTCTCAGACATCATTTTTATATCGTTTTAAAACGTCCATCCCCCGTATCCGGTGTTCCTCCCCCTCTTCCACCATCGTTTTCAAACACGTCAGATCTTTCTTTACCGAAGACAAAAGTAACACATCACGTTCAAGCCGACGCTACGTGGATTGTCACGCACATGCAGGAAGCGTTTGAAAAGGAAGAATGGTATACATTGAAGTGGCTTGTATTTCCTGATCAAAAGAACGTTCAAGCCACCTACGCCGCGATGCTCATACCTTTTCAAGACTTGTATGTGCTGCTCGTAGGCGAAGATGTAAGCGACTACCATATGCTACTCGACCAGCTAAAACACCGTCTCACCTTGTCAGCGCTCATTCTCCTTGCTTTGTCTGCACTCATCGGATATGTGTTCTCCGCTCGTGCCATACGGCCTCTTCTCGATGCCCATGAAAAAGAACGCGCTTTTTTGGCCAACGCTTCCCATGAACTCCGCACACCGCTTACAGTCATCGGAACATCGCTGGAGGTGATGGAAGAACTGAAAGATACATGGCCGGATTTTTATCAAGAAGTGTTTGGTGACTTAAAAAGAGAAGTCAAACGAACACAGTCGATCGTCCGCATGTTATTTGAGCTCTCACGCCTGGAACAAAATCCCGAACTTCCGATGAAGCCAGTCGATCTTTTGGAGTTGGTTCAGTCAGCCTATCGCACGTTTAAACCCATCGCCGAGGCACAACACACATCGCTTCGGTTCATAACTCCAACAGAAGAGAACGGTTCGTTTGTCATTCAAGGGAATGAGACGACGCTTTATCAGCTCGTCGTCAATTTACTGGACAATGCACTGAAGTTCACACCCTCAGGTCGAAGTGTCGTCCTTCATCTAAAACGCGAGACAAACCATGTCGTCTTCTGTGTCGAAGATGAAGGGCGAGGAATGGATGACGAGACAAAAAAGCATATATTCGAACGATTTTACCGCGCAAACGCCCAACGTGATCCTACTTCCGGCGCAGGGCTCGGCATGGCGCTCGTCAAGATGATCGCCGATTCTCATCATGCGCGGATCGATATCGAAAGCGCCCCAGGACAAGGGACAACGGTTTGCGTCATATTTCCTATTGCGTAAAATGCACTTTCCTCTGATTACTTCTTTGCCCTTCGACGAGAGGATTGTATCGACATGGGAAAAGTTTTATACTGGAGCTGTTCTGGTACAATTTTGGCAATACCAAAAGGAGGAGAATGATGTTTAATTTTCTCACTACGATTACACAAGACCTGCATCCGATGGTCGTGCACTTTCCTATTGCACTATTCTTTTTAAGTTTTATCTTGGCAGTTGTCGGTCTTAAGCGATCCCCCTATCAAGACATGGAGTGGTCTTTATTTGCTATTGGTACGATCATATCTCCAGTGGCTGTCGTGACCGGGCTCATCGCTCACAGCCCTTACGAGGAAACACAATTTGCATCTGTCATCGAGCCGCATCAATTTTCGGCTATCGTAGGCACAGTGGTACTGATCGTCTTCGCAATCTGGCGTTTTATGAGCCGACGGAGAGACAAAGATATCGGCAGACAAAGCTGGTATCGATGGGTCGCACTGATCGGTTTGATCTGGATTATTTTTGTTGGCGGCACGGGCGGTCAATTAGTGTATGAATATGGTTTAAATGTGAGGGGTGTAAACCCTCTCCTGCCGTGAGTGTTGATATGATTGATATGATTAGAAAGAGCCCAATATACAGCTGACATACTCTAACCGTGTATCCACTGTGCTAACTGGTAGAAAAGTGGCATACCGATCGTAAGATTAAACGGAAACGTAAGGCCTAGGGCGAGCCCGAGATAAAGCGATGGGTTGGCCTCGGGCACCGCTTTTTGTATGGCGGCGGGGGCAGCGATATATGAGGCGCTTCCCGCCAGCACCCCCATCACCGTCATCCCGCCTGTAGTAAGTCCGCTTAGGCTTCCGACCCAGACCCCGAGTGCACCGAAGAGGAGCGGAAAGCCGAAGCCTAAAAGAAGCGTCCGCAGACCATAACGGGAAAGCGTGGCAACGCGCGACCCAGCTGAAAATCCCATATACAGGAGAAACAGGATAAGCACACTACTGTACATATCGATGAACAACGGTTTTACCACAGGCAAAGCCCGTTCTCCGATAATGAGCCCGATCAGAAGACTTCCCACGAGCAATAGTACACTTGGTCCGAGCAATGCTTCTCGTACGATCGATGAAAAGATGCCGGATTTGGGCTGTGCACCTTCCTTTTTTTTGACTGTCGCGATTGCATCGGCTGCACGAGACCGTGCACCCACGGTCGCCACGCGGTATTGCAAAGAAACTTTGTGTGTTTTTAAGATCGCATACATAAGCAAAGAAACCAGAATAGCCGGGCTCTCTAAGAGTACGACGAGCGCACTCATAAACGACTCGTACGGTTCACCCACATGGTCTAAAAAGGCGAGCGTCGCACCGAACGTCACGATACTCACCGATCCGTAGGCGGCACCGATTGCCACTGCATTAGGCAGATCAAAACTCAATAGGCGCGCGATGAAAAGTGCCACAATCGGAATCAGCGACCCTAAAAAGAGCGTTCCCAAAACCGGCCGAATGATCTCCTGCCACTCGTGTTGGCTCATCTCAATGCCACCTTTTAGGCCGATCGCAATTAAGAGATATATGCTTAAGCTTTCCCCTAGCCCTTTCGGCAAACTCAAATCCGATTTTAAGACTGCAGCTAAAAATCCAAGCACGAAAAATAACACTGCTGGTGTCAAAAGGTTTGCCAGTATGATCTCTCCCATAGGTTCATGCGCTCCTCCCATGAATTCATCGTTTTATTTTTTCATCTCTGCAATTTTTCACTTCTTTTTTTCATAAAAACAAATGAAAAAACCGGCCGACGAAACAAAACGTCTACACGTCTTACGTGCAACATTTTTGCTTCAACAGCCGGTTTTCTTTTAACGACCTTCTGCCCTCACTTCTGCCCTAGCCCTATGCTTACCCCGAAACCTTGCAACCTATTTCAGGATAGCCGGGCAAAAATCGGACAAGCGCGAGACAAACAGGCCCATATGAAGGTGTATAAAAGACTCCCGTATTCCGTATGCATCGATACAATGTTTTAACCGCATTTTATGCGCATTTGTCTTCTGTAAACTTTACTCACTCGCTTCAAAAGACCGTTCCAGCATAAAAATCATGACGCGTTCACCTGTGCGGGTGCTGAGATCGGTGTGAAAACTGTAAATCGGTATCCCTAACAGCGCACTGATCAGTTCCTTTAACTGTTCCTTACCCGATTCTACCAATTCGGTCCGGGCCTTTTTGATAGAAAGCATGCCTTCCTGCGTTTCGGCGACCTTCTTTTCTGCTGGAGTGAGGATCCCCTTCAGAACGATTATCACCATGTTACGCAGGATGTCGGTCTTCACTTTGACCGAACCGCGGCCAAGATATTCTTTTTCCCACTGAGTCACGGCTTTGCTGATCTTATCTTCCAGCTCCCCTTTGGTTAAAGACATGGCGGTGTTCTCCTCCAAAAACGATGGTTCAGCTCAGGGGAGCCTCTTTCAAACTGTTAAAATTCAACCAGTTTACACCTGTATTGTAAAGTTCTGTTCGTCCCTTGTCAAGAAAGAAGCGTATTGACACAGTTAACGTGTATTATGATAACTTTAATCTGCGCCACTGCGCGCGACCCAAAATCACGATAAAACTTTGCTCTTGACCTTTTCAAATCCTAAGATAGGGTGTATTCATCATGATCATCTTCTCCTGCAAGTGACTGATCGCCCAAATGTTATAAAAATATAAGAAACACAAGCGGCTAGAACTTTCACACGTTTTATATTAAAATATCTTTATAAAGACGATGAAAATGTTTAAGGCTCTGTAATTTAGTGCGGCTATAGGATGCGTGAAGAGCTATAGGATGCGTGAAGAAAGGAAGAGATGCGATGGTTTGGTCTAAATCTCTTTTAAATGGCTGGGATTTATTTCAAAAAGGCATAACGTATGAAGAATTTGTTGCTCGATATAATGACAAAGAACGCGCGCGTTTTGAAGATGCCTATGAGAAAGCTTCTTTCACGGCCAGTGAATTAAGCTGGTCAGATGAACTGAAGAAAGCATTCGGCGGACCGATTCCAACGATTGTCATGGCCGAAAACTGGTGCTTGGATTGTATGATGTCAATCGCAGTATTTGGACGTTTGATGAAAGAAACGGCTGCTTTTGACGTGCGCATCATTTATCGGGATGATCCCAACCTAAGCCAAAAGGAGAAACACGATTTTTTAACATGGGGACGAGAAAAGATTCCTGTTTTTGTCTTTATGGATCAAAAAGGGCGGGAGATCGGTCGCTACGCATCGAGACCTTATACCTTGGAAATTGCAGGTATTCAGGGGGATATCGAAAAGGTTAAAGCGTTGTATCAAGACGGGAGCTATCGTCAAGAGATGCTGTCGGAGTTAAAGGCAGCCTTGGCTTTTGAAGTACAATAACACTCCGTGAGCGCGTCAAACGTTTTCTGTCGCCTGCAGCAGGTATGAAGCCAAAAGAGACTTCCGACAAGACGATCATCCCATGGCGCATTCGACGGAAACACAAGCCAACGCAAAATTCACAACCACCACCCTCATCGCCCGCGTGATCTTACCGGAACTATGCGTTCCTTTTTTTCGCGCGCCACCGGCCGGGCCGCGTGCTTCCTTGCGGCTCAAGACCCGTTCGGCTCCGTGCACTGTGGCATATAGGGCGGGCTTCTGTAACTTCCGTCTCGCTGGGTCTTCCGTCACCGCCCCCTGCACGATGACGGTGATCTCGAAGACGACACCGGTCACCGATTCCTCACCGTCATAAGAGACGCCACCGATCGACATGATAGAGCCGAGAGGGCCCTCCGCCATCAAAGCTGCACGCACTGCCCGGCGTCTACCTTAAGCATCACGTTCATCTCCTCCCATCTCACCCAGTGTAAGATCGATGATCGGACAGGCATACATATGCTCCTCGTGTGGACAAGCTTCTTTAAGCTCGAGGAGCATGGCTTCGGTGCGCTTAAGATCCGCGATTTGTTTTTTTACTTCGTCTAACTTTTTAGCGACAAAGTCATACATGTCCCGACAACGTTCATCGTCTCGATCGACGACGCCAAGCAGTTTATGAATCTCATCCAACGTAAAACCGAGCCCTTGCATACGGCGGATAAACCGCACGCGTCTTACATCGTCATCGGTATAGAGCCGGTAACCGGACGTTGTGCGCTCGGCCGGGGGGAGTAAACCGCGGCGTTCGTAGTAGCGGATCGTCTCACGGTTGACTCCGGCGCGTTTGGAAAAAGCAGCAATCTGGTACAAAAAGATCCTTCCTTTCTTCTCAGTGCTTTCTTCTTTGTGTTTTCTTCTTTATCTTTTTTCTGTCAACACTGTGAAACGGTATCCTTGTTTTCATCGTAACATGTTTTTCTATGTCTCATGCCTGCTATTTCATTTCACTTGCAACCTTAACCTGACGCGAATATATGATATCACATTTCATGCATCGTGGTGCTGCTTGCGGCATAGATGTCTCATTCCGGAAGAATACTCATCCCGAAAGAATTCTGCCGTGTCTCTTCGCAGTATACGTAGGGGTACATCTCAATGATTGAGGCGGGCGTATAATGGTCTCAACCGCTGACGGCGGCCCCTTGCTAGGCGGTACACCTCAACGATTGTGGTGGGCGTATGTCACTGCACCTGCTGTTTAACGCCGCTTTCGAGTCCATAAAACATGTAAGCTGTCCAAAAAAGTATCGCCGCTTTTTGTCTATCGTTTAACCTGATTCCCCGCCGTTATCCAGCGCAGCATGAAAGTTTGCGGACGTCTTTTTGTATGGATAGCGCAGTGAGTCGAAGCCCTTCAGCCATGGTCAAATACGGCACGAACGTATCCACTAGGTCATCGCGCGTGAGGCCGAATTTGACGGCGAGTGTCGCAGCGTAGATCACTTCACCCGCCTCCGGAGCGATAATCTCGGCACCTAACAGGCGTAAGCTGGCTTGATCAAAAATAAGTTTATACGCGCCTTCTTCTTCATAACGCACCCGGGCTCGGGCGATATCCGTAAGAGAGAGGCGTGCGACGGTCACAGCTAGGCCGCGCGTGCGCGCCGCTTCTTCCGTCAAACCGACAGTCGCGATCTGCGGATCGGTGAAGATGACGCTGGGTACGACGGTAAGATTGCGATAGATCCGATCGGATCCACCGTTATCTAAAAGGGCATTGTGTGCGGCGAGTTTCCCTTCATACGCAGCCACATAAACGTATTGCGATCCTAACGTCACATCGCCGGCCGCAAAAATATGCGGCGTTTGCGTCGCGAGCGTCTCATCGACGATAATCTCTCCCCGCCGACCTAACTGCACACCGGCTCGTTCCAGCCTCAGACGTTCGGTATTCGGTGTACGCCCTGTGGCCAGAAGCAGCTGCTCTCCTTCGATCTGAATACTTTGTGCAGACGTTTGTTCGTGAGGCGCCGTGCCGGGGAGCACTATTTTTTCATCGCGATATGACGCTACATGATTGCGGTGCGCCGGTGCTTCATCACGGCGTATCGAAGCATGTTCGTGATGCGCCGATGGTTGTTCGTGGTATACCGGATGGACGAGGCTTATGGTCAGTCTTACCTTCTGGCGTGCCTTTACCGCACCCGGTAAGCCTTCGATGCGTTCGATGCGCGCTCCGGTCAGCACCTGAATCCCTTTTTTCTTTAAAATGCGTTGTACGACTTCCGACATATCGGCGTCCAGCGTGCGAAGCAACCGCGTACCGCGTTGAATGAGCGTAACCCGAGAACCGAGCGCCCGGTACATGAGCCCCAGCTCAAGCGCAATATAGCCGGCACCGATAATAATGAGATGTTCTGGAATATAGCTAGGTTGTAATGCCTCCGTACTCGTCCAATAGCCGATAGACGTGAGACCTGGTATATACGGTACGGCCGGACGCGTGCCGGTGGCAATGAGGATTTTTTCTCCGCGATAGAACGCCCCGTTCACCTGTACGGTGTGTGCGTCGACAAATGCGCCTTCTCCCGAGATGAGCGTGATGCCATAGAACGCGAGGAGATCGATGTATTTTTCACGGACTAAAGTCTCGACGAGCGCATCTTTTTGAGCAAGGAGCGCAGGAACATCAAGCGCTTCCGGTGAAAAGGTCATTCCTTGAAAAGGATGATGCGCGGCGCGTGCATACAGGTCGGCTGCCTGCAAAAGTGCTTTAGATGGGATGCAGCCGACATTGACGCACGTCCCACCGATCGTTCCCCGTTCGATCATACCGACACGCGCCCCCATGGTACTTGCTTCGGCGGCCGCGGCAAAGGCGGCCGATCCCCCGCCGATGATCAAAAGGTCAAACGTTCCTTTTACGTGTCTAACCTCCTGGGTTGAGATATGTTTCATCGTCTGTGACCCCTTTTCATGAATTCTTGTTAGATGAGCCCCTGGCATTGCTCCAAGGTCGGTACTGCTTTTCTCACGTCATGAGATTTTCCTGCTTTTATCTTACACTATGTACCTTAGTACAAAGTCAAGTGCACAAAATAAAAAATGCTCCTTTGTAAGGAGCATCAATCATTTTAAATAGCCTCATTTATTTTAAATTGCATGATTTATGCATATACATACTTCTTCCTTATGCATTATTCCTCTCTATGCATTATTCCTCTCTGTCAAGAAGCGTTCTTTCCACATTACAACTCGTCAAAACCGTTATCATCGGTTACTTTGCTATACGCGCGTGCTTTTTGTTCGAAAAAGTCAGTTTTGATGTTGTTGATATTCTCGTCGCTGTAAGCACGAATCCACGGCATCACATTTTCCGTATAGCCTGGGTAAAGGTCAGGTAGGCCCAGCATGGAGATACGTTTGTTGGCGAGGTACTTGACATAGCCCAGCATCTCTTCGAGATCAATGCCCGGTATTCCTTTCAACACTTCGCGCGTCCAATCGCTTTCCAACTCCACCGCCATCCCAATCGTCTTTCTAGCAAATTCTGTGAATTCACCGTTTTCATCAAGCTCAGGACGCTCTGTTAAGATAGCACGGAGGAGCATGGCCACAAAGTAACCGTGCTGCATTTCATCACGCTGAATGTAACTGATCATCGTGGAGGTACCGAGCATTTTCTGGTTGCGGGCGAGATTGTAAAAAAAGGCAAAGCCAGAATAAAAGTTGAGGCCCTCCAGGATGAGCGAGCCAACAAGGCTCTTGGCAAGTGCTAGTGCCGTTTGCTCATTACGAAATCCTTCATACAAGTCCACGATAAATTGATTGCGACGAATGACCGCAGGGTCGCTGTGCGCCCTGGTGAACGTTTTATTTTGCTGATCGAGAGAGACGATTGAGGATAAAACGTAGGAGTAGCTCTGGTTGTGCACGGCTTCTTGCTGAGCGATGATGGAGAGGATAGCATGTACTGACGGATCAGAGACGAAAAGGGATGTCTCCAGGATAAAACGGGTTTGTACGGAGTCGAGATTGGAAAGGAGGCCAATCGTCCTAAGATACGCTTCCTGCTCGGCAGGGGTGAGCGTCCCCCACTCTTTCACATCTTTGGTCATCGGGATCTCGTCGGGAATCCAGAAGTTTTTAAGGAGGATCTTGTAAATGTCATAAAATTGCGGGTAGCGAATGTCGTTCCAGTTAACGATTCCGCTTGCCTCACCGCCGACGATAGCCGTAGCACGATTAGGGGAACCGGGAGAAAGCAGACGAATTTTTTGAAGTGGAGCGTTCTCCATCGTGTGTACTCCTGTCTCCGTTTTCCGTGCACCTGTCTCCTTCATGCGCGCATCAGACTCCGTAGGGATGCTCATAACCAAACCTGGTTCGTAAAACCTACCTGAATTTCATTTCAGGCAGGGACCCCGCCGAACCAGGCGTTCACCTCCTTTCAAAAATCGGGGTCTTAAGCCCGGGCGTTCCACCCGGTGTGCTCACGGGAAGGTCTTTCTTCCCTGTACTCCGGACTCGTCTGCACGGACTTACGGGGTGTTTTCCACCCGCAGAACGGAGTGCGCCGGAGTAGAGGTGGCGAGTTCCGCCACCGCAAGCACCGATCTGTCAGATTCGCCCTACCGAGTTTGTCCGAACACCCGGCTAAACGGAGTCACCGGAAGGCCAAAGCAAGCGTTTTGAGTTCGCGCCAACAGGAGAAAAAACTTTCTTGCTGCGGGCGGGCAAGCCCGTTGTGCCCGTGAAGCTTCGACTCCAATTGATGAAGCGCAGCAAGGAGGCGCGCCTGATATTTTGCGGGAATCCAGAGTCGCCCAAGAACACGGGGGGCCCGACTCATGATCGGTCGATCTAGGGCGTCTACACCGGTCGGCTCAGACAGATGAGAAATCGTGACGGTCATGCGGAATGCATGCCCGTCGAAGGTGATCTTCATGTTGGGGTTTCCGCCTTTGGTGCGGTCTCCGCGAGCGTAGAGCCGGTTTTTACGGGCCGCCCGCCATTCGTCCCGGGTGACCTTTCCCTTGCAGACGTTCCGAAAGAGCTTTCTTCCTCCAAAAATCACAGGCGGGACGGTTCCGTTTTCTTTGTGTTCTCTTTGCTCCT
>PEBX01000235.1 GCA_003050645.1 Candidatus Carbonibacillus altaicus | reverse complement strand
GTCAACGTCTCATGTGCGAATGCACCCGTTCGATCCTTTGTCTGATATCGCCCTTCACGTCGTGGAGCGGCTGAAAGCCTATATGCGCGTCATTGAACGGTTTTTAGACGATCATGTCGAGGAGCAGCTCGTAGAGATCCCCGTACATTACGGTGGCAAAGATGGACCGGATCTTATCCCACTTGCCGAGGAAAAAGGATTGACACCGGATGAAGTCATCGAATTGCACAGCAGTACGGTCTATACCGTTGCGATGATCGGCTTCATGCCGGGTTTTCCATATTTGGAGGGACTTCCGGATATCCTTGCTTCGACGCGACTCCCGGTTCCGCGCCTCAAGGTTCCGGCCGGTTCGGTCGGGATTGGCGGCAGTCAAACCGGACTGTATCCTTTTGAAAGTCCGGGCGGCTGGCGAATTATCGGCCGCACCGATGCCGTTTTGTTTGACGTACGTCGAAATCCGCCGGCACGCTTCAAAATGGGCGACCGTGTGCGTTTTATACCGGTCAAGAAGTGAAAAACGGTGACAACAGCCGTCGCTCCCCCCTCGTCCCTGCCTTTGTTCCCCTCCCTGTCCCGTCCTCGCCTTCGTCTCTATCACCTCCCCATGTTCGTACCTGTATCTATGCCCGTCTTTGTATCTGTGTTCGTCTCTGTATGTCTGTTCGTTTCTGTCTCCGTGTCCGTCCCCACAACCGTGCCCGTCTTCGTCACCCATACCGTCATCATCGGCTTCGAAAATCTTATGTAAGAAAGATGCCCTAGCCAATGGAAGATGGTCAACTGGGCAAAACTCATCTAGACGGACAAAAACGCGTGCATGACTCCAACGCGTGCATGACTCAAACGTCTGAATGACTCCAACGCGTGCATGACTCAAACGCCTGAATGACTCCAACGCTGGCATACGATAGAGTGAAAGTCTATTAAGACAGGTTTAAGGGGGATTCGATGGCGCTTTTGATAGAATCAGGGGGACTTTTAACAACCGTTCAAGATCTGGGACGGCCGGGGTACCGTGATCAAGGAGTGCCGCCGGGTGGAGCGATGGATGCGCTAAGAATTAAGCTCGCCAATATACTCGTCGGTAACGCCCCACAAGATGCGGCTTTGGAGATCACGCTCACGGGGCCGACTGTGCGTTTTACGGAAGATCATAAGATCGCTCTTACCGGTGCTGACCTTTCTCCCATGCTCGATGGGAAGACTGTAGAAATGGATCGGCCTTTTTTTGTCCGGGCGGGTTCGCGGTTAACGTTTGGTCAGTTGAAGCGCGGGGCCAGAACGTATATGGCTGTCTCCGGCGGGATCGATGTGCCGCTCGTTCTCGGATCTCGCAGTACGTATTTACCGGCGAAGTTCGGTGGGTTCGAAGGACGCGCCCTCAAGGCGGGGGATGTGCTGGAAGTTGGGCGTAGATCAGATTCATCTTCATCCGCATTCAATGAGCATTCTTTCCAGCAATTGTTCCAAATGCGTCTCTCTAGCGAGTTTGCACCGTCTGTTCATGGGCTTTACACGTTACGCGTTCTTCCGGGTCCAGAATGGTCGCACCTTTCGGAAAAAGAACAGGCGATGTTGATGAACGCCGTTTTTCGTCTTTCCCCTCGATCCAGCCGGATCGGTTATCGTTTATCTTTAAGATCTTTAGAAATAGATACGTACCGTCGAGCGGTTCAGACGGTCGGTTCAAACACGTATACGCTCACGAGTTCTGCCGTCGACTTTGGCACGATTCAGCTGCCGACGCTTGAGGAACCGATTTTATTAATGGCCGATCACCAGACAACCGGCGGGTATCCCCGGGTGCTCCAGCTGATACAGGCCGATTTTCCTCTGGCTGCACAGCTGAAACCGAACGATGCCGTTAATTTTGTCCTGGTGACACGGGAAGAAGCGTATCACGTATGGATGAAGCAGGAACGCGCATTAAAAATGGTTATGGCAGGCATTCGATTAGCGACGAGCGTACGTTCAGCGACACATGTACGTTCAGCGACACATG
>PEBX01000234.1 GCA_003050645.1 Candidatus Carbonibacillus altaicus | reverse complement strand
CAAGGGCCGTCGCCACAAACACGCTGGATGCGTTCATACCGGCATCAGAGAGAACATGAGGGACGACAAATAACACATAGGCCATCGATAAAAACGTTGTCACACCGGCAATCGTCTCCTGACGAACGTTTGTGCCCCGCTCTTCAAATCGGAAAAAACGCGAAAGTCCTTTCAAATGCACAACCTCCTTGTAAGATCAAAGGGTAAGATAAAAGGTAACTTAAACATTTAGGTTTATTTGTGCCAAAAACAAAAAGCCACAGGGTCTCCCCTGCGGCCGACACGGAACACATCCATCGTAAGACGCGCCCTTAAGCGATGCAAGGCTCGCAACAGACACAATGTCTTCATATGAGACAATGTCTTCATATGAGACACAATGTTTGCTTAGGAGACACAAAGGCTCTTAAGCGACACGAGATCGCTTTAAGGGCACCCGGTCCCACGATCGATGTATGAACCGCGCGTAGCCAGGTCATTTTCGGTGACCGGTAGAGACACCTAAGCCGTATCCTTAGGTTTATACGCACGTATCAGTTTTTTAAAAACACTTAAACGTTGCGATCATTGTACGCCACTGAAAGACAAAAAGCAACGGTAAATTTTGCGATCTATTCCCATTCAATCGTTCCCGGCGGCTTACCAGTTATATCATAGACGACCCGACCGACGCCTGGCACTTCTCCGGTAATGCGCTCGGAGATGCTCAAGAGAACCTCCCAGGGTAACCTGGCCACTTCTGCGGATGTTCCCGTCTCACTGTGCACGGCACGGACAGCGATTGTGTGACCGTAGCTGCGACCTTTTGCCCCCGTTCCGACCGAACGCGCCGGAAGAAGCACGGCAAAATACTGCCAGAGAGACGATGCAAGACTTCCTCTTTCGATCTCTTCCCGAACAATGGCATCGGCGCGTCTTAACATCTCCAGTTTCTCGCGCGTAACCTCGCCCAGAACTCTCACCCCGAGACCAGGCCCGGGGAAAGGTTGACGGTGCGTGAGCGCGGAGGGAAGACCAAGCCATTCTCCGAGCGCACGCACATCGTCTTTATACAGCTGACGCAGCGGTTCTAGCAGCGAAAAATTAAACATGTCCGGTAAACCCCCGACATTATGATGCGACTTTACGGCAACGCCCCGCTTCCCCTGTGCACTTTCTACGACATCCGGCAAGATCGTACCCTGCACAAGATAACGCACATCGTAAAACCCCTCGGCCACTTCTTCAAATACACGGATAAACTGCTCGCCGATGATTTTGCGTTTCGCTTCCGGATCGTCTACGCCCTTTAAAGCCTGCAGAAAACGATCTTGCGCATCCACGGCCATAACATCGAGACCCAGTTCCTCACGGAGAGTCTTCACCACGGCGCGACCTTCGCCGGCGCGCATCAAACCGTGGTCGACAAATACGGCCTTGAGCCGTCCGGGAAGCGCGCGATGGACGAGGATAGCCGCGACCGTCGAGTCAACTCCACCGCTTAAAGCGACAAGCGCCTGACCATCCGGTGCCTCGTTCGCTATCGCCTGCATAAGGTATGCTGCATATTTCTCCGGTGAAAACGTCTTTTCAGAGATGACCTCCTCCACAAAAGCAAGAAGTTCTAAGAGCACTTCTTGCCCTGCGATCCCTTCGACGGCCGCGCTCTTTTCCTTATGGAAAGTGCTGTTATATGCCTTAGCCCCGTCTTCAGAGGTTGAGAGAAGCGCTTCCGCTTTGTTCCGATCGAACGTATAAAAAGAGACGAAAGACGCTACTTTATTCTCACCTAAAAGTTCATCCTTAAAGCGCTCCTCGTCACCGTCGCCCCCAACGAAGATCATCCCCCGGACTGTCCCCACAAAAGGCAGCATCTTTTGACCCATTACATATTCCCGCGCTTCCTTTTCCGTCACATAATACGCATAAAAGCCGCGCTTTCTCACTTCACGTAAGACGCGCTCCGCTGCTTTCCCCATGGCCAGACCGCCATCAACGATGAGCACCGATGAAAACATAAAAATCC
>PEBX01000233.1 GCA_003050645.1 Candidatus Carbonibacillus altaicus | reverse complement strand
GCCAGAACTCCTCTTCAGACCGAAAGATGTAGTTATCTACATTCTATCAGACTGAAGAAGAAAAGACCAGTGGGGGATTTAAACACCTTATCCGGTCTAAATGTTACTGGACTTTGACGAAACCCTGAGAATTCCCCAAAAATAACGGTTGAATTTTCCCCATTAGGGGCTATATTAGCCCCCCTAGGGGGGCGGGAAAATGGAATAATATGTTATTCTCCTTGCTCGTTTTGTTTATCGAGTTTAAAGAATCCGGCTTTCTTTTTCTCTTTAATCCTGTAACTCTCCCCTTTAATATTAATCGTACTGGAATGGTGTAGAAGCCGGTCTAGAATCGCTGTAGCAAGGACGTTATCCCCGAAGATCTCTCCCCAGGATCCATAGGATTTATTTGACGTGAGGAGAATTGAGCCTTTTTCATACCGTTCCGATACGATTTGGAAGAAGAAGTGGGCTGCCTCGTCCTCCATTTTACGATAGCCGATTTCATCAATGATGAGTAGGTGCGGCTTCGTATACATCTTCATCTCCTTTCGGATTGTATTATTTCGATCGGCGATTTGTAGTGTCTGCACAAGATCATGAGCGGTCGTGAAATAAACCGTGTATCGTTCGGAGATCGCCTTTAATGCAAGTGCCACTGACAAGTGGGTCTTTCCGACTCCGGGCGGGCCTAAAAATATGACATTCTCTTGATGTTCGATGAAGCGTAATGTGGCGAGATCTCTGATTCTCTTTTCGTCAATGGAGGGCTGAAAGGAAAACTCAAACTGATCGAGTGTCTTATGGTAAGGAAGATGGGCCTGTTTTGTTTTCAACGTCACGTAACGGTCATTTTTGGCGAGGATTTCTTCTTGCAATAGGTTGTCTAAAAACTCCACATACGATATATTTTCTTTAGAGGCTTCTTCCGCAACACGGTGAAGGATTTCGGGAATCCAGGTCCATCCCAGTTGACTAAAAGCCTGCTCAAGCCGTTCTTGGAGGATCATTGGCTTACCGCCTCCTCTGCGAACTGCTCATAGTCTTTTAAACTTCTTTGGTGCACTTCGGGCGCATCGCTTTGTACGAGCCTTTGGGCAGGTGTGGAGACCTTTCGCGTGCTCGTAGTAGGGATGCCATCGTAGTGCTCCTTTTTTAGGATGACTTGATGCTTCCCTGTAGTTTTTATGTGTTCGGCAATCTTTCGTTGCCCATGGAAAATAAGAATGCGACCGTTTTGTTCATCGAGTACCTCTACCTTTTGCCCAACATAGGAATAAGGGACTGAATAGAGATTCGATGGAAACGAGACGAGGCAATCGGAAGATACCTTACGTGAATGTCGATCGGCATTTTCAAAAGGAATCCCATTAAAATCATTGAGTTTCTCTAGGGCGAAACGGTCAATAGGTCTTTCGTGTGTGGTCCCATGAATACGCACATTCGCATACGTCTCCATCCAATCACGCGCTTTCCTATTCAGCTCAGCAAGGCTTGTGAACGTTAGTATTCGTGGCCAGAAATTCTGTTTTACATACTTTACACCATTTTCCACCTTTCCTTTGGTCCGAGGGCGATAGGGACGGCACCTTTTAAGAATAAATCCATGATGTTCGGCAAAGCGGGCAAATCGTTCGTTCCAGATAACCTCTCCTTTTTCATCGACTCCTGTGACCACGGTTTTCATATTGTCGTACAGGACGGTTTCCGTAATCCCGCCAAAATATTGCATGGCGCGAAGGTGGCATCCGATGAGTGTTGTAAGTTTCTCGTTTTCCATAAATTCAACATAGACCATGCGAGAGAATCCGAGTGTCATAACGAAAAGATGAAGCTTCTTTTTCGATCCGTTCCAATCTACAGTAACCTCTCCCCAATCGACTTGCGCTTGTTTCCCAGGTGGAGTCTCAAAGCGTACCGTTGCCAATGCTTGTACTTGTGGTCGTAGAGGCTGCATAAAATCTCGCAAAATAGTAGGGCCGCCCTGATACCCCCTCTCACGAATTTCTTCAAGAAGGACAACCG
>PEBX01000057.1 GCA_003050645.1 Candidatus Carbonibacillus altaicus | reverse complement strand
GTGCCTTGCTCGGGCCGTCTGGGAGACAAGATTGTCGTGAGGACCAGGCGGGCTTGGCGGTTCGACGGTCTAGGCGTCCAAGAGATGCCGGGGACTGTCGGCGGGCGGGTGAGGGATCATGCCGCCAGCCGCCAAGAAATCAAATGAGGGACATGACAGTCCCGAACCCAAATCCTGCGCAAAGGGAGATTTGTGTAGGTTTGGGAGAGCGGCTTTCCCGTTCAGGCAAAGTAGCCTGAAAGGCTAGGGCCAGCTTGGTGGCATGCACCATTTTTCCTTTGGCCGTGCCGGGATGAATGTTTTTACCGTAGATTGTGATCGTGGCCTGGGCCGCGTTAAAGCTTTCATACTGTAGTTCGCCGATAGGTCCGCCGTCAACCGTGTAGGCATAGGTCGCCGCAAATCGGTTCACGTCAAAATGGTGCGGGCCACGCCCGATTTCTTCGTCCGGGGTGAAAGCAAAACGGATCGTACCGTGCACGATGTCCGGATGATGCAACAAGTATTCGATTGCCGTTATAATCTCGGCGATACCGGCCTTATCGTCCGCGCCGAGGAGCGTCGTTCCGTCGGTCGTGATGAGCGTGTGCCCTTTATACTGAAGAAGTGCGGGAAAATCGCGCGGTGAAAGGACGACTGCTTTGCCCTCTGCTTCAGCGTGCGCGTCAGTGAGCACGATATCGTCGCCCTGATAGTTTTCCGTGACTTTAGGGCTTACGTTTTCTGCCATCATCTCTGTGGCGGTGTCGAGATGGGCCAGAAAGCCGATTACTGGTGTCTCGGGCGGGGCATCCGGATGGGCGGGGAGTGTAGCCATGAGATAACCGTTTTCATCGATGTCGACCGTTTGGATGCCCAGAGCGCTGAGCTCGTCCTTTAATAGTTGGGCCAGCATACGCTGGTTTAATATTTACTGCGATTTGTTGTTTTTAAACAGTATATGCATTTTTTGTCTTTATGGATAGCCCTGTGCTGATGCGTTGTCTTGTTCTTGGTGTGCTTTGTTCATGGTTTAATTTGAGCGCTCATTCTCGAAAAGTTTACGGTAAGCGCCGTAACCTTCTTTTTCAAGATCTTCCTTGGGAATGAAGCGGAGGGCGGCCGAGTTAATGCAGTACCTGAGCCCGCCTTTATCTTCCGGACCGTCGTCAAAGACGTGACCGAGGTGCGCCTCCGACGAGACGCTTTTCACCTCCGTTCGCACCATGCCGTGGCTTACATCGAGCGCCTCACGCAGTTCTTCGGTATGAAGCGGCTTTGTAAAACTTGGCCAGCCGCACCCGGCATCATATTGATCGCGTGTAGAAAAAAGCGGCGTGCCAGAGATGATATCGACATAAATTCCTTCCCGCGTGTTGTTCCAGTAGGCATTTTGAAATGGCGGCTCGGTCGCCTGCTGCATGGTCACGGCAAACGATAAAGGAGACAGTTTTTGCTTGAGCGTCTCCAGATCGACCTTTTTTTTCCAGATCGTCTCCAGATAATGATCACGACCGGATCCCTGCCGGTAAAGCGTGTAATGAAACGGTTGTTTTTTATAATAAAACTGGTGTTCTTCTTCCGCTGGATAAAACGCCGTCGCCGGGAGAATTGGTGTGACGATCGGCCGTTCATACCGTCCGCTTGCCTCGAGCCTAGCGATATACGCTTCGGCTGCTTTTTTTTGCTCCAAATCATGATAAAATATGGCCGTACGATATTGCGGTCCGCGATCGACAAATTGTCCGTCGAGATCAGTCGGATCGATATTCCGAAAGAAGCGTTCCAGAAGAAGCGTATAGTCGAGGCGGTCCGGATCATAGGTGATCTGTACTGCTTCGTAGTGCCCGGTCGTTCCCGTAGACACCGCTTCATATGTCGGGTTGGGGACATCTCCACCGGTATATCCGGAGACGACTGTTTGAACCCCGGGGAGTGCTTCAAACGGCTCGACCATACACCAGAAACACCCGCCGGCAAAAGTGGCCAGTTGTGTGCGCATCGTGTTCACCTCTTTGTATGAGACTTTTGTATGAGACTTTTGTATGAGGCTCAGTTAAAATAGAATGGATCGCTCGCGTGTTAACGTGTACCATGAGTGTAACAGGATCAAAATAGGAAAGCAATACGGGAAGGAGTGTCGGCGATGACGTACATCGTTCACTTAGATGCGTTTGAAGGACCGCTCGATCTACTGCTTCATCTTGTGCAAAAAGCAAAAATGGACATTTATGATATTGAAATCAGTCGTCTCATCGATGACTATCTGGCATACTTGGAGCAATTACCGGAGATGCCGCTCGATATGACGAGTGCCTTTCTGTATATGGCGGCCACGCTTCTTAACATCAAATCGCGCGCGCTCCTTCCACAGCACGAAAAATCGTTAGGCGAAATATGGGATGCTTGGGAGGAAGACCTCGACCCGCGGGACACACTCATCGCCCGGCTTGTAGAATATCGGCGATTTAAAGCGGCAAGTGAGTGGTTCAAGGAAAAACTGGTGCTATCGGAAGAACGTTTCAGCCGTCCGCCGCTTGATCTTGCCCCATACCGGCAAACGGTGGGTGAGGACCGACTCGATGGTTCGATCTTGGCCCTCTATATCGCTTATCAAAGCGTTCTGGAAAAAAATCAGGAAAAACAACGCATCACGTATGTTGAAAACGACGGGCGGTCGCTCGATGAAGTCAAAGTTGAGCTCATCCAGCGCTTGAAAGAGGTGCGCATCGCACCCTTTACCGAACTGGTCGGTGAAGAAGCAACGCTCAATACCGTTATACTCACTTTCATGGCTCTTTTGATTCTCATTCGGGAACAGAAGGTGCGTGCCAGACAACGTTCGCCACAGGATGCGATTCTGGTCTGGTGGCGAGAAGAGGAGAGGTCGCATGCTTGATCCGGATCACGATCGGCACTTGGCGCGAATAGAGGCGCTTATCTTCGCCAGCGGCGATGAAGGGATACCGTTCAGTCAGATCGCGCAAATATTACATATATCGGAAGAAGAGGCGAAAAGCGCGGTGCGCGCGCTCAAAGCGCGTTATGATGAAGAAAAACGAGGGATGGAGATCGTTGAGCGCGCGGGATACTATATGATGACGACGCGTCCCGACTATTTACCGGACCTTCTCGCGCTCATGCAAAAACCGCGCGCGTCGGTCCTCTCTCAGGCTGCTCTGGAAACACTTGCGATCATCGCTTACCGCCAGCCGATTACCCGCCTAGAAATCGAAGAAATCCGTGGGGTCGCCAGCGAACGCGCTATCGGGACCCTTCTTGCTCGCGGACTTATCCAAGAGGTCGGTAGGCGAGAAGTCGTCGGCCGACCGATCGTCTTTGGCACGACGGATCGATTTTTAAAAGTGTTTGGGCTCAGTTCCCTCGCCGATCTTCCGCCGCTTCCAGAGGATAAAAAACTAACGGAAAAGCCTCTTTTTGAGTAGGAAGCTGTTTTTGAAAAAATCAATGAATAACAAATCCCTAATTCGAATAAAAAATCTACTTTGATAAAAAATGCTGCTTTGAATAAAATCCTGTTTTAAAATAATACGCCTGTTTTGAGTAAAAAATTTCGGTATGAACAAAAAAATGGATTTAAATAAAATTATTGATAAAATAATAAAAAAATAATAATCATAATAAATGATTTATCGATGATTTATCCATGAAATACCTCTGTCCATGAAATGCTTCTCCTTAGAGCGTTTGTTCATCATAATTTGCCTGTCCGAGCATACAGTTAAAGTAAAGCTTGCCTGCGGAATGAAAAGGTAGGACAACACGCGTGCACTTTTTCGTTTTCTTTCGTAAAAGGAGGAGAAGAGCGGACGAAGATGAAGGGACATAGGGGGCTGTTTCTCGTTTTTTTGCTGCTAGGGGTTTATCTTTTTTATACCGTTTATGCCCATTTTTCCGAACAAACGCCCTTGGGCACGATTCGTGCTCATCGTGCTCAAATGTCTGGAGATGCCGAGCGAACCTTGCCCGTACCATCAGAAAATATGCCCGTTCAGTCAGAACCCGCGCCCGTACCGAGCATTTCTGCCCGCTCCGCGGCCCTCATCGACGTCGAGAGCGGCCGGATCTTGTACGGTAAAGACATCGATCGTGAACTGCCTATTGCCTCGCTTACGAAAGTCATGACGGCCATCGTGGCCATTGAAGAAGGTGATTTGAATGACGTCGTGACCGCCTCCCCACGCGCGGTCGGGGTGGATGGTTCATCCATCTATCTTCAACAAGGTGAAACGATGCGGCTTAACGATCTTTTATACGGGCTTATGCTCCGCTCCGGGAACGATGCCGCGGTGGCCATCGCTGAACATATCGGCGGTTCGGAACCGGGCTTTGTCCAGCTCATGAATGAAAAAGCAGCGTGGCTCGGTCTGAGCCACACCCATTTCGTCAATCCGCACGGTCTGGATGAAGAAGGTCACTATTCCTCGGCTCGCGATCTAGCTGTTCTCTCGGCGTATGCCTTAAAAAACCCCGTTTTTCAGGAAATTGTAAAAACGACCAAAACGACGGCACCCTTGCCGGGGGCAGCGTGGGAGCGGCTGTGGATCAATAAAAATAAATTGTTACGGCTCTATCCGGGGGCAGACGGCATCAAAACCGGGTATACCGAACAAGCCAAACGCTGCCTTGCCTCGTCGGCGACGCGCAACGGGATCCAGCTAGCGGCCATCGTTTTAAACGATGGAAACGACTGGGGAGATTCCATGGCCCTTTTAGACTACGGATTTACAAACTTTCAGTGGGTGCGCCTGGCCGATCCGCTGACGCCGCTTATCGAACAGGATGGCGTTAAGACGTATCGTTTAACGGTCCGCCGGCCGTTTGTCTATCCGCTCGCTGAAGATGAACTGAGCGCGGTCACGTCGCTTATCGTATGGTCGCCAAAGAGTGCCTTCTCTCAGAACGGGGCGAACGGAGAAAAGGTCGCGCTTGGCGTGGCGACGCTGGAAATTAAGCTGGGGGAAAAAACAATCGCCCGTTTGCCCCTGGACGGAACCGTGGAGCGGTCGGTCAGCATGATCGACGATAGGAGGGGGAAGCGATGATTCACTGGATCTGGGGGGGTATGATTATTGCCAGCACGCTCTATGCCGCGTTTACCGGACAGCTTGAGGCATTAAATGAAGCGATCTTTGAAGGTGCACGTCAGGGTGTCCAGGTGACGATGATGCTTTTAGCTTTTATCGTCTTCTGGCTCGGAATTTTAAAAGTGGCAGAAGAAGCAGGCCTGCTTCAGGCGCTCGCCTGGATGCTCCGTCCGCTCATTCGTTTTCTATTTCCCGACATTCCCCGCGGTCACCCGGCCGAGGGCTATATTTTGTCCAATATGAGCGCAAATTTTTTTGGTCTGGGCAACGCCGCAACCCCCATGGGCATCAAAGCGATGCAAGCATTAAAGACGCTTTCGACGCGTCCCGAGCGAGCCAGCCGCTCGATGATTACCCTCCTCGCCATCAATACGGCCTCAATCACCATCGTCCCTTCCACCGTCATTGCTTACCGCATGGCTAAAAATAGTGCGAACCCTGCCGAAATCGTCGTGCCTGCGCTTTTGGCTTCTTCCGTCGGAACGGTGGCAGCCATTTTAATAGATAAATTTTATCAGAAACGATACGGTCCGTAATCAATATAAAATAGTGCAAACACAATGATTAAACCATACGGACGAAGTCGATTGGTGATCATGAGGCCGTATGCTCGTAAAACACAGGGGAGGGGGCGCGGATGAACGTTCTGTTCTATCTCTCGAACGCAATCTTGCCTTTTTTAATGGCGCTCATCATCTCCGTTGCACTTGTGCGCAAAGTCCATGTCTATGATGCGTTTATTAGCGGAGCAAAGGAAGGTTTTGATACGGTGCTTTCTATTTTGCCGCATCTCATCGGCATGCTGGTGGCGGTGCAAATGTTTACCAAATCCGGGTTACTTTCTTGGCTCATCGCGCAGTGCGCCCCGTTTTTTACGGCGATCGGCGTGCCCGTCGAAGTCGTACCGCTGGCGTTGCTCCGTCCCGTCTCCGGCGCAGCGTCGTCTGCGGTGATGCTCTCCATTTTTGACGCCTATGGCCCGGATTCCTTTCTCGGGCGCCTTGCTTCGATCATGCAGGGGAGTACTGATACGACACTTTATGTTCTTACGGTTTATTTCGGTGCAGTCGGCATTCGCCATTACCGGTATGCACTAAAAGTGGGTCTCCTTGCCGATCTGGCCGGCCTTGTGGCGGCGATTGTGATGACTTACCTATTCTTTGGTTAATCCAGGGCATACCTGAGCTATCAACGGATAAGCAAATGTGATCGCCAGTATGCGTGATACGCATAACAGTAGGCGACATTTTTTTTAATTTCTATGGTACAATAAACCAGAAGGGTGCAGTTAAAGTTCCGCTCGCAGACGAAGGCAAATTTTGATACTCATTATTCGCTTCGTTATTCGTACCATTATTCATGCCGTTATTCGCTCTGTTACTTGTGCCTCAAGATGAATAAATCCTCTCAGGTGATACCATGGAAAGATTACAAAAAGTGATTGCCGGCGCCGGATTTACTTCTCGTCGCAAAGCTGAAGACCTCATACGTGAAGGCAGGGTTACCGTGAACGGTGAGAAAGCTACGCTCGGTATGCAAGTTGATGCAGATGTGGATATCGTCGAGATCGATGGGAGGCTTTTAAAGAAAGCGCGGAGACGGACGATCGTCCTCTATAAACCGCTTCATACGGTGACGACGCTCTATGATCCGCAGGGTAGACAGACGGTACGCGATCTTATAACCGACATACCGGAGCGGCTTCATCCTGTCGGACGACTCGACTACATGACGCGCGGGGTGCTCCTCCTAACAAACGATGGGGAGCTTACAGAAAAACTGCTCCATCCGCGCTACGGCATAGAAAAAGAATATGAAGCACGGGTAGAAGGAGAGCCGACGGACGGCATCATGCGCCGGCTAAAAACGGGTATTGTGCTTGAAGACGGGTGGGTGAAGCCGAAAGATGTCGGGTATCAAGGGCAAACAGTGCGTATCGTCTTAACTGAAGGGCGTAAGCATATCGTCCGCCGCTTGCTTGCCGCCGTCGGTCTTCCCGTACGTGAACTTACCCGCCTGCGTTTTGCAACGATCGAACTCGAGGGTCTTAAGCCCGGCGCGTGGCGTGATCTCACGCCGAAGGAGCTTGGCTCCTTAAAACAATTAACGGCCATGTCACAACCTCGTCACAAACCGTCTCCATGACCTCTCGAGCGTCGTGCCACAGTATGTTAAAATATGAACATAGGTCGACATTTTTGTGTCCACCCGCTCTATAGAACGAGCGAGAGAAAGGGGGATGGAGGGTGGGACAAAGCGAACTGGATCGTATAAAATGTACGTGCGGACACGTCAATCCACCCGGCACAACGATTTGTGAAGCGTGTGGACGGCCACTGGATGAAAAAAGCGGTCTTTTAAATATGCGCTATGAGGGGATGGCCCGGCGCTCGCAGGTCGCCGCCCGCACGCCCATTGATTATATATGGCGCTTTTTTGCCTCGGTCAAAGTGGCGATCTGGATGATTGCTATCGCGCTCATTGCCTCGATCATAGGAACGCTTTTGCCGCAGGAGCAATTTAAACAGTCATCGCTTCCGGCGGAGATCTACTACCCGCAAACGTATGGCTGGTTTGGTGAAGTGTATTACCGTCTCGGCTTTCACCAGCTGTTTTATTCCTGGTGGTTTATCACGCTCCTTTTGATGATCGGGATCTCGCTCGTCATCTGTAGTATCGATCGCGCCGTACCGCTGTATAAAGCCTTACAAAAAAAGCGTATCCCGAAAAGCGATCAGTTTTTAAGACGCCAGCGCCTTTTTCTTGAAGTTACTGGCGACAATGAGACGTGGGAGCGGCTTCATCAAGCGTTTCAAAAAAAGCGCTATCATGTGGCGACTGACGGGCAGGCGTCCCTTTTTGAAAAAGGACGCATCAGCCGCTGGGGGCCTTATATCAATCATGTCGGTCTCATTTTACTCATTCTTGCTTTTATGTTGCGCCTTATCCCAGGTTTTTATCTCGATGATTATGTATGGCTGTGGGACGGGCAAACGCGCGCGGTGCCAGGTACACCGTATTATGTGAAAAGCGAAGGGCTAAAGATCGATTTTTACACGGAAACAGATTTTCCCGACCCATCTGCGTTTGTCCCAAATCACGTGAAATCGTATCAAACCGATCTCGTACTCTATAAAAAAGAAGGGGATGACCTCGTCGAGATCGCGCGCGGGCCAACCATGGTCAACCATCCGTTTGAATATGAGGGTCTTTATTTGTATCAGTCCGGTGAACAGGCTGGGCAGTTAAAAGGTTTAAAACTCGATGTGTTTGACAAACAAACCGGAAAAACGCTGGGTCAGATTACCCTTGATCTTTACGACCCACCACTCCAAGTTGATGTAGGGGGCGGTACGACGGTGTCTGTGCTCGAGTATTACCCCGAGCTGCAAATGAAAGACGGCAAACCGTATTCGGAGACGACCCAACCGAATCGCCCTGCGTTCATTCTGGAGATTAAAGGGCCATCCGTCCCTCAGGGAGAAAAAAACTGGGTTATCGCTGGGATCGACAGCGATCAGCTCATTCCCGATGCGCGTTTTAAATACAAACTTGTTGACTTTGTCCTTTCCAACCGAAGTGGTCTATCGGTACGGATCGATCATGCCATACCATATATTTATGCCGCATCGTTTATTGTGATCATCGGGCTTATCCTCGGGTTTTATTTTCAGCACCGTCGCGTGTGGCTCATGCGAATGGAAAACAGTATTTTAATTGCCGCCCACACGAACAAAAACTGGTTTGGTCTGAAGCGCGAACTCATGCAAGCACTCCAGGCCGCGCGTATAAACGTCGATCCGGAACATATCGAACACCGTAGGAAAACGGCGTAAAAAACGACCAAGCGATCGATGTATCCGTTAACGGTTTCCATAAGCTCAAAGAATCGATTTTTGCTGATGGTATGGACGGTCGTGTTGATGTATACTTGATTTATCCTTGATCTAATCTTGATTTATAGTTGATTTAAGGAGGGATTTGACATGACCTTTGATCTTTTAACAGTGAGCGGTATTGCACTGTTTATCGCCTTTATCTTTTATGTCCTGTCGTCCATTGTCTACGTTGTGGCCATCACCGGTCGCAAGATGCGCGCTTTGCATGCCGCGCCTTTAGGCGGATATGCAGAAATGACAGCAGTCGATCCGAGCGAGCACAGCAGACGGTTTGGTGAACGCGGTTATCTCTTAACATTTCTCGGCTTTCTTTTTCAACTTGCTTTTGTCGTGATGCGCTGGGTGGCGACGGGGCATTCACCGACAAGCAATATGTTTGAATTTATGAGTTTCCTCGCCTTTGCTACGATCATCGTCTTTTTAATCATCTATCGTCTGTACAGTGTACCGCTCCTTGGCGTCTTTACCTTACCGGTCGCCGTCGTGCTCATCGCTTATGCCTCTGTCTTTTCAACCAAGGCCGCGCCGCTCATCCCGGCGCTCCAGAGTTACTGGCTCTACATCCACGTCACCGTCGCCGCGCTCGGGGAAGGAGCCTTTGCTGTCGCTTTTGCGGCGGGACTTATGTACCTCATTCTAGCCGTCCGTCAGGATAAAGGGAACATAGAAAACCGTCTGCTGGAAGTGACGATCTACGCCGTCTTATCGCTTATCGCTTTTATCGTGCTCACCTTTGCTTTCCGCGCCGCAGGTCACGAAGTCGTCTTTGAAAGCATCGAAAAAAATGCGATGACCGGTATGGGCCAGACGACGACCTATACCCTTCCGGCCATCGTCGCTCCGCATGGTGCCGAAAAAGTGACGGCAGGCGGGTTTGGACCGTTTTTTGAAGCACCAGAGTGGATGCGTGGTGTAAATGCCGGGCGCAAACTGAATACGATAATCTGGTCGCTTTTGGGAGGCGCCGTGCTATACGCCTTTTTGCGTCTTGTCCTTAGAAAAAGGATTTCACAAGCGGCGCAAGAAACATTAAAAGGAAGCGAAATCGACCTCGACATGGTCGATGAAATCAGCTACCGTGCGGTGGCCATCGGTTTTCCGATTTTTACGCTCGGCGCGCTCGTCTTTGCCATGATCTGGGCTGCAGAAGCCTGGGGGAGACCTTGGGGTTGGGATCCGAAAGAGACCTGGGCGCTCATTACCTGGTTTTTCTATGCCATTTACCTGCATCTGCGTCTTTCCATCGGGTGGCAGGGGAAAAAGTCTGCCTGGCTTGCTGTACTCGGTTTTGTCATCGTCATGACCAATCTCGTCGTCGTGAACCTCGTCCTGGTCGGCTTGCACTCCTACGCCTGATAGACGAAGGGCAGTCTGTTGAGTGCGGTGACGTGGATAGGCTAAATGTATGAGGTATGCTACAATCATATATAAAAATTAAGACATGTAAAGTACTGTTGCACGAGTCAGAAAGGGGCTTGAGTTACGGTGGATAAGCCGGTATCGCTACTCATTGTCGATGATGAAGAGCGCATTCGCCGTCTGCTGCGCATGTATTTTGCGCAGGATCAGTATGAGATCGACGAAGCCGATAACGGCGTCGATGCGCTCAAGATGGCACTGGAGAAAGACTATGATGTGATTTTGCTCGATCTCATGCTGCCCGGGATGGACGGCATTGAAATGACAGAGCGCCTCAGAGAAAAACGGTCCACGCCGATCATCATGATCACTGCGAAAGGTGAAGAATCATCCCGGCTCCGAGGTTTTGAAGCGGGCGCAGACGACTATGTGACCAAACCGTTCAGCCCGAGAGAAGTCGTAGCGCGTGTAAAGGCAATTTTAAAACGCTCTTCTGCCACGGCATATCTGGAAGCAGAAAGTCAAAAAGATCTTATCGAGTTGCCGCATCTTCGTATTGAACACTTGGCGCATCGCGTCTTGGCCGATGGGAAAGAGGTTAATTTACGTCCTAAAGAATACGATCTTTTGTACTATCTCGCTCAATCACCGGATCGCGTCTTCAGCCGCGAACAGCTCTTAAAAGACGTTTGGCAGTACGACTATTTTGGCGACTTGCGTACAGTGGATACGCATATCAAACGGCTTCGGGAAAAATTGAAAGAAGTATCGCCCGAGGCAGCCCAGATGATCGTCACCGTATGGGGCATCGGGTATAAACTCGAGGTGCCGGGGACGTGATCTGGCGGTCGGTGGTCGGGAAATTGTCGCTGACCATCGTCGGTGTTGTCTCGATGGCGCTCATTTTGCTGGGTATGATGCTGGCCCAGCTTTTTGAAAACTATTTTTATGAGCGCGAAGCAAGCGATCTTAAAGTGTTGACCCAATCCGTAGTGAAAGTGCTGGAAAACGCACCCAATCGGGGGGAAGCACTGACGAGCGTGACGCAACTTATCGAATCGGACTATCGAACGATTTTTGTCGTCAACAAGGACAACCGAAATGTCTTGCCGCGTACGGTACAGCTTATGTTGGACGATCCGCGTCTTTCCGATGCCTGGCGGGGGGAGACAGTCGTCTTTCGCGGTCAGTTTCCCGATCCAACCGGGAAAACGCGCGCTTACCTACCGTTTCTGGTAAGCGCTCAGGCCCATGTGGCGCCGGATGGTTTGGAACTCGTGCTGATCTATGAAACGGATGAGCCGATTCAAGCTGCCAAAAACAAAATCGATCAGCTCATATTCGCCGCGCTCGCCATTGCGCTGTTTGTCACCACCCTATATGCTTTATTTTTAACAAGACGCATTACGCTCCCACTTCGGGAGATGCATACGGCAGCCAATCATATCGCTGAAGGGCATTACAATATGCGCCTTTCGATTGACTTTCAGGATGAGATCGGCTCACTGGCGCGTTCATTTAACCATATGGCACATCAACTGGAAGAGACGATGACCACGTTAAAACGCGAACGCGATCAGTTGACGCGCATTTTACGCGCATTGGGGGAAGGCGTCATCTCGGTTGATGAACATTTAAAAATCCGACTGATCAATCCCCACGCAGAAAACTTACTCAGCACGATCTTCGGCACGTCGGATACGCTTCCGCCGGTTCTCACTTCTGTTTTTAAGGAAACGATCGCTAAACAGGAGGAAGAAAAGAAGACGATCGAACAGGGCGGGGCCACGCTCATCGTGCTCACTTCACCCTTAACCGATAAAGAAAAAGATAAAATCCTGGGGGCTGTGGGCGTTTTGCGCGATGTGACGCAAGAACGGCAGCTCGATCGCTTGCGCCATGACTTCATTGCCAACGTCTCGCATGAGCTGAAGACGCCGATAGCCATGCTGCAAGGTTACACGGAGGCGCTCTTGGATGGCGTCTATTCTTCTCCGGAAGAACAGCGTGAGCTTATCAATATTCTTTATGAAGAAAGTTTACGCATGGGCCGTCTGGTCTATGATCTATTGGATTATACGCGGATTGAGACGGGGCATTTTGAGCTTAATCTGGAAGAAGCTGCGATACAGCCTTTAATTGATCGACTGAGACGCCGTTACAGTGCCTTTTCAGCCGAACAAGATGTTCATTTAAGGATCATCTGTGAGGTTCAAGGGAGAGCCTGGGTTGATCCGCATCGTTTGGAACAAATCTTGATCAATCTTCTCGACAATGCCTTCCGGTATACACCCAAGGGTGGGAATATCGACGTCCTTATTTGGCGAGAAGAGCGTCATTTAAAGATCGATGTTGCCGACTCCGGCTCCGGTATCGCCGAAGAAGATTTACCGTTTTTGTTTGAACGTTTTTACAAAGCGGACAAAGCGCGTACCCGTAAGGGCGAAGGGACAGGCCTGGGGCTTTCCATAGTCAAACGGTTGGTCGAAGCTCACGATGGTTCGATTACAGTGGAGAGCAAGCTCGGCATAGGCACGACCTTCCATCTTGATTTTCCACACGCTTTTGCCCCTCCCTTGAATACACATGAGGTATAGGTTAAGGTTAAAATCGCATGAATTAAGACGGCCAATACTGTTCTATGATCGATCGAGGTTTTTCTGCGCAGAAGGAGTCGTCTAGTACCCATGGCGATGGCGAGGGCTTTTTATTTCATTCTTGTTCAGTCGTTGGCTTTTGTGAATCCGTATGATACAATCTAGGCAAATGACCTATGTGATTTTGGAGACATATCAAAGAAGGGAGCGTGCGTACAAATGTCCGAACGTCACATTCCTGTTGAAAAAGAAAACGATCTTCTGGA
>PEBX01000232.1 GCA_003050645.1 Candidatus Carbonibacillus altaicus | reverse complement strand
GCGGCGCATACGTTCGGCGGGGCTGATGAGCTTTCCCGTTTCTAGATCATGCGTTCGTTCACCAAAGGTATAAATCCCAATCTCCACGCGTTTTCATCTCCTCACATTTCATATCATCTTTTTACTTTATCGCTTTACTTTATCGCTTTACTTTATCGCTTTACTTCATATTTTTACTTCATGTTTTTAATTATCTTGTGATTTCATGTTTTTACTTTATCTTTTCACTTTTTCTTTTCACTTCCCCCCTTTCTCGTTTTTGTCTGGTTTTTTATCATCTCTTCACTACCTCTTTTCACTTCATACAGCGGAGCATACATGACACCAAAGGAACGGCATCTATTTCTCCGAAGACAGTCCATCTAAAGAGGGCTCGTCGCACGATCCACTCGAAAAATCGCAAACAGGTCCGTCGGAGATGACCGTCAAAGGTCGCCAAAACGAGGGAAGGTGCGCTATTTTCGCCCAACCTTCACCCGAAGAAACCCGTTCTACGTCGATCCGTGTGAAATAACGGTCAAGCACCGCTTCCCGTTCTTCGGCAAGCGGAACCCGACAATAACATGCTTCTTCCCAGAGTACCTCCCCCGTCTCCGGATCAAGACGCGCCTCTTCCAAGGACGCACTGAGCTCGCGACCAAAAGGCTTCAGGCGTTCGATCTCCCCTTGAATCAGTCGCTCACGCAGCGCTTCCTGACGTGAGACGTCGATCTGAGCGCGAACCAGATAATTCGCCATCTTTCATCCCTCCCAATGAAGACGATCGGTAAATGGGGCCTACCGTTTAAGCACATAAAAAATCATAGTGACGGCGGCGTACGTTTCTCGAGAAGCTGTTCGATCCATGCAGCGAGGCGGGCATACGGTTGTGCGCCGGAAAGCGCATACTTTTGATCGGCAACGAGCGTCGGAACGGAGGTAATCCCATAAAACCTAGCGTGTCTTATGTCGCGTTCCACCGCTTCACGAACGTCGGGTACGTGGTAGTCCTCTTCCCACTGCTCCACATCTAAACCGACGTCCGCAGCGCACCGACGGAGCACAGACATATCGGTAATATCCTGGCACTCCGTAAGATGCGCTTTCTGAACACGGTCATACATCGCCCAATGGGCCTCCTGACCGCCTTGACGTTCCGCGGCTTTGCAGGCCAAAAGCCCCGGCATGGAATGAGGATAATCAAAAGGCTGAGCCGCCATCAAATCAGCGTTGATGCGACGAGCATCGTCATTTTCGTTAGCTGCTCGCCAGTGTGAAAGAATCTCCCGTTTGGCCTGCTCTTTCGAGCCAAACATGCTCACAAGAGATTCCGGCGTCGGAGCAAGTGCAAAGGCACGGTGGATCACCCGAACTTCTGGATACTGAGAGACCAGTTGACGCATACGGGGAGAGAGCGCGAAACACCATGCACATAAAACATCGTGAAAAAACTCTATTTCCAAGACCGGGTGTTCGGATGTTTGGTGGTCGCTTTCCGGAGGATAGGCCATGATCGATCAGTCTCCTTTTCGACTTCCTTTTTACCATACCGTTTTGACGACGTCTTACTCTAATTTAGTTACTTTTATTTTATCATAGTTCTTCCTCAATCTCAAACGCAATATCTTATCCATTCCATCCGATCGTTCCATCCATTTATTGTCGTGCCCCCATTCTATGAGAGAGATTCAGAACCAATCAAAGCACCATTCATATTGTGTTGTTGTCCACCCATCAAGTGTCTATCAGTTACTCCCGGTATCCTGCGATACCGTTTTTTTATGTGTTATAATGAACATAAGAAGGCAGAATATCCCATATGTACATTATCCTGTTCAACGGAGTCACCCGTTTACGGAACCCGGAGAACAAACACCGTACTCGTTTGAACACAATCACAACCCGTAAAGGGGGACGCCGCGATGACATTAGGTTCGAAAGAACGCTCTCACCCTGTACATACCCCACTTGAAGATCGGACACGCACAACACCGCCTCGACTGCTTTTGGTCACAGAAAACACCCTTGGTTTTG
>PEBX01000056.1 GCA_003050645.1 Candidatus Carbonibacillus altaicus | reverse complement strand
CTGCGCCGGGCAACGGGTCTGCAGTAGAAGGCGCAGAAGATAAGGAACGAGCAGATGCGCCTTGCTGAAAAAAGTGCGCTGGCAGAGGACGATGAAAACACGTCCAGGCTCCCGTATGACAGGCGGGTCCCTGGGGCTCGACGCTTACGACCAGCGCATCACCATCACAGTCAAGGCGCATACCGACGACTTTTTGAATGTTCCCGGATGTTTCTCCTTTATGCCAGAGCGCTCGGCGGGAACGGCTATACAACCATACTTCACCGCTTTTTAGCGTGTGTAAAAAAGCCTCCTGGTTCATATAGGCCAGTGTGAGCACTTCTCCTGATCCTTCCTGGACGATGATCACCGGTAAAAGACCCTGCTCATCCCAACGCATCCGGCTCATCCAGTCTTGGACACGTCCATCCTCTGACATCTGCCATCTTCCTTTCTAGACATCACACACGCTCAACATGGACGCTCTTTAAGACGACGCACGCCTTATCGTCACCCTTTTACCGATCCTGACGGCTTTCCGTTCCGACAACCATCCTCATCATCGTTTGGAACGACGGTCGACGCTGCACCTTTGTTCTCACCGATACACCTGCATCGATGCACCCACACGCCGTCACGAAAAAACTTTCCTTGCACTGGTCTTACGAAGCAACGAGCGCCTGTTTGATCTCTGGAATCGTAAGCTCCCCACGGTGGAAAACGGAAGCAGCAAGCGCATACCGCGCGCGCGTATGACGCTTAAGCTCGATAAAATGCTCGATCTCTCCGGCACCCCCGGAGGCGATCACCGGTACATCCACTGCCTGTGCCACGGCTTGGGTGAGTGCAAGATCATACCCATCGCGTCGACCGTCCCGGTCTATACTCGTCAAAAGGATCATCCCTGCCCCTTGAGCAACCATGGTCTGGGCAAAACGCACGGCATCATGCGAGGTCTTCTCCCGGCCACCGCGAATCACGACTCGCCACATCCCCGCTTCCTCATCACGCTTTGCGTCAATGGCGACGACGACACGCTCCCGCCCAAAGGTTTCACTGGCCTTAGCAATAAGTTCCGGTTCTTCCACCGCTCTTGAGCCAACTGACAGAAAGTCGGCGCCCGCCTCTCTGGCCCGGCGCATACCCTCTATATCTTTGAGCCCCCCTCCGACGAGAAGTGGGATCTGTATGCGCGAACGCACGGCGCGCACCAGATCGTAAAACGTCTCTCGTCCCTCGATCGTTGCCGTAATATCGAGCATCGCCAGCATATCGGCTCCTTGTGCGGCATACCGCTCTGCCAGCGCGAGTGGGTCACCCAGCGCTACTAAGCCCTCAAACTGCACGCCCTTGACGACTTTTCCATCTTGAATGTCCAGACACGGTACGATCCCTAACATCATCCGTTCCCCTTTCTGCCGAAGCATATGCCGACACTTTCCTGGCCCAATTTAACCTCCTGGCCTGATTTAACTGTAAACGTGCTTGACCGCTTCACGGAGATCCAGCGCACCACTCAAATACGCACGACCGATAATGACCCCGATGATGCCTTCCGCTCTCCTTTCATAAAGCGACAGGACATCCTCGAGCGTCGCCACTCCCCCGGAGGCGATGACGCTTCCCCCGCTTTCTTTGGCCAACGCCACTGTCTGTTCGATCTCGGGCCCGCCGAGCGTTCCATCGCGTTCAATGTCGGTATAGATAAAGGTCTTCACCCCCCGCGCGCGCATCGATCGGGCCAGATCAAAAGCAGATACATGCGCCTCTTCCAGCCAGCCTCGCTTTGCCACCCGCCCGGCACGCGCATCGATGGCAATCGCGAGCTTATCCCCGGCTTTATCCAGAAGTCTATCGACGAGCTCCGGATCTTCTACAGCTGCCGTACCGAGGATAACCCGATCGGCCCCGCACTCCAGCATCGTCGTGACCGCAGCTTCAGTGCGCATTCCACCGCCTACCTGTACGTAATGAGGCCCGGGCCCTTGTTTAAACTGTTCGATGAGCGTCCTGATCAGGGCATGCTGCGCCAGGCGGGTATCCCGGGCCGCATCGAGATCGACGAGGTGAAGCCAGCGCGCGCCTGCTTCTGTTATGCGGCTTAACCAGTGCCGAGGATCACCATAGTCATCGACCCGAGCAAAATCTCCTTTATATAGACGTACGACCCTTCCTTGGGAGAGGTCCAACGCCGGATACAGATCAAACATGAACGTTTACACCACCTTTAATGATTCAAGCGCGTACACGAGCGATACAATGCTCTCCTGCTTAAATCGATACCCGGTCCGGCTGGCAATGAGCCGCGTGGTGATCTCGCTGATCGTCTCCAGTTCAACGAGACCGTTTTCTCGAAGCGTCTGCCCCGTCGATACGATGTCGACGATGCGTTCTGCCAGCCCTAACAGCGGAGCAAGTTCAATGGATCCGGAAAGCGTCACGATCTCCACCTGTTCACCGCGTTCTGCAAAAAATTGCCGGGACAGGCGCGGATATTTGGTTGCCACACGCAACATGGTCAGATTTCGTTTAACCGAATCCGCCTTCACTCCCTCCATAAGCACTGCCTGCTCCGGTATCGATGCTGTCTTCTCCGGTGCACATACCGCTTCCGTTTTTTGTAGTGATCTCGGTGCCAGCGCGGCGATCGAAAGGCGACAGTGACCGATGCCCAGATCGAGCAGTTCATAGACATCGGCTGCTTCCTCCAAAAGGACATCTTTACCGACCATCCCCACATCGGCCACGCCGTACTGAACGTAGACCGGCACATCGACGGGCTTGGTTAAGATGAGACGATGACCGTTGGTCAGATCAAAGATGAGCCGCCGGGACGTCGTGATATCTTCTGGGATGGGCCACCCGATACGTTTTAAAAGTTCAAGCGCCTCAGGGAGAACCCGTCCCTTGGGTAAAGCCATCGTTAACATGGATCCGCCTCACTTTCCAACAGCACCACATACCCCTGCTCTTGCAACCGTTCCGCTTCCTGCACTGCTTCAAAAAACTTATCCGGTTTGTATGTTAGACGATAGGGACGAAGCGCGGGAAGTTCTACAGACGTAGAGGGTGCCAGTCGTTCCATGTCGAGGGCGAAGCCGGTCGCCGGAAGCGGTCGACCAAAGTGGGCGAGAAGTGCATCATACCGTCCACCGCGCACAACCGGCACACCGCTTTTTAAAATATACCCTTCAAAAAAAAGCCCGGTATAATAGTCCTGATCCGCAATGAGGGCCAGATCCAGGCTGATCGTATACGATTCGGGCACGAGAGGCATGAGCATCTCCAGTAGCTGGCTGAGTTCATGGAGCGCCTGAACGGAAGCTTCCCCGTTACACGCCGAAAGCGCCTCGATGAAGGCCTGTAACGATTGTTTTGACTGCGTATGCTCCGGACTTATATGTCCATCCGACCGGCGGCCCCTTTCCCCCGATCGCTCGATTCTAAGGGGATGAAGCAAATAGATAAGCGCCTCCCGGCATGGTGCCGGTAAGGGGGACGTGGCCATCCAGCGCCGGACTTCCGCCAGATTGCGCGCGCGAAGGTGCTGCATCACTGCCTCTTTCACCCGGGGCTCAGGGGCGACCCGGTCGAGCAATTCGGGCAAAAACCGCGCATCGCTTAAGACGAGATGCACGTCCCGCACCCCGACCCGTTTCAGCGATTCGAGCGCTAAAAAAAGAACTTCGGCGTCACTGGAAAGATCGGCGTCCCCGATCCGCTCCACACCAACCTGTGTCCAGGCAGCGTGATGCGTGGGCGCTTCGGGCTGTCGCCGGTATACGCTCGCCGTATACATGAGCCGTAAAGGCGGCCGTCTGTGCTTCAGTTCAGCGCTGACCAGACGGGCGATGGGTGTCGTCATCTCCGGTCGAAAGACGAGCAGATGACCGTCTGCGTCAAACAATTTGAGCAGCCGACCGTTTTTAACAGCCGTCAGTTGCCCGATCGTTTCAGCGTACTCCAGCGTCGGCGTGATCACTTCTTCGTAGCCATAACGCGTGTAAAGCGTACGCCACGTCGTCTCCAGCGTCCGGTAAAGCCGTGCCAGTTCCGGCAGAGCATCGTGAAATCCTCGCGGTTTTTCAAAGATCTCGGGCACCGACCACTCCCACCTTTAAGCGTTATTTCTTCCCGTTTTTTCTTCCTACAAAGCGTTTTTCTACCTACGTACTCTACGTACTCAATTACTTTACCCTGATAATATGGTAGTACACTAAAGTATATGACCACTATAACGCCCGCAGCGCGCTCTGTCAAGCACTGCGGGCAAAAAACTAGGTGAAAAGATGTTCAATATTCTGTTCACATAATCGCTACGGCAATAAATCCAGCAGTGCGCGAGGTTCCGTCAGGCGTGCATCGACCTCAAGCCCTAAGAGCACCTCCGGCCGGGCCATCGACCAGCCGACGAGCACCGCCTGCACACCGGCCGAGCGCGCTGCTTCCATGTCGACTGGCTGGTCACCGACGTAAAACACAACCGGCCCATCCTCCGGAACATACGAACCGTCCGGTGCGCACCGCCGGTCGTGCCACCCCAGTCGCATAAGCGCCGTATACAGAGGCTCCGGATCCGGTTTGTGCGATCTTACATCTTCAAAGCCGACGATTGTCTGAAAATAATGGACCCAACCAAGATGTCGGAGCCCTTCTTCCGTCGATGTGCGCTGGCGGCTCGTTACAATACCCATCGGGACGGAACGGGCATAGAGCGCTTCCAGTACCTCACGCATCCCGGCGACAGGGCGCAGGTGCGAGGCAAAAATCGTCTGCTGATACGCACGGTAGGCCCGAATCAGTTGATCCGCATCGGCTTCCGGAGCGAGCCGTGCAAACTGTTCACGCAAAGGCAAACCGAGATAGTCGATGAGATCACCGCGGGTATACACTCTCGGCCGCACCTGATCCAGTACGTGCAGAAGGCTTAAGAGCACCATCTCTCCCGTATCCGCGATGGTTCCGTCAAAGTCAAAGAGAACGATCGCCTCTCTTCCCTTCATGCGCGTATCACATCCGGCGGGTACGGTATGTTCGGCGGATCGAGGTAGCGCACGGACGGTCCAGTTCGCAGACGACGCCAGATCATCATGGCAAGCGATAGGGCAATGATGACCAGCCCGAGCACCTGGGCAATGCGCAGCGTAGAGGTGAGCATCAAGGAATCGGTGCGCATCCCTTCAATGTAAAACCTGCCGAGTGAATACCAGATGAGGTATGAAAAAAACATCTCCCCGCGCGCCAAATTGACCCGGCGCAACCCCAAGAGCAGTAAAAATCCTATGAAGTTCCACAGCGATTCATATAAAAATGTCGGGTGGTAATATATCCCGCCGATGTTCATCTGCTCGATCATCCAATCCGGCAGGTTAAGACTTTCCAGAAAAGCGCGGGACACCGGCCCTCCATGCGCCTCTTGATTCATGAAATTGCCCCAGCGTCCGATGGCTTGGCCGATGATGAGACTCGGTGCCGCAATATCCGAAAGCCACCAGAATGAGACGCCGCGCTGCCGGGCATACCAGAGACCGACCAGTACCGACCCGAGCAAGGCACCGTGAATGGCCAGTCCCCCTTCCCAGATGGCCAGAATGGACGCCGGATGCGCGGCATAATACGGCCACATGAAGGCGACGTAATAAAGACGGGCGGAGAGAATGGCAATCGGTACGGCGTAAAGCAGAAGATCGATAAAAAAGTCACTGGGAACACCAAAGCGCCGACCTTCACGGATGGCAAGGATAAGACCGATAAGCGCCCCCGTACCGATGATTAAACCATACCAGCGAACAGATAGCGGCCCGAGCGAAAAAGCGACCGGATCAAACACAGGGTGGCTCATCCGTAACCCCTTTCCCATGCGTAAACTTGTGACATTGAGACATAAACGATCGAAGACAAAAGACCTGTTCCTATGACACCCATGCCTACCATATTGTGACATCATGTTAATCATACGCCTCATCGACCTGGCGCACAAGCGCCCGGTCAAGCCGATCGGCAAACTGTTGCGCCGCGTTATAGCCCATGAGTTTTAAGCGGTGATGCATTGCCGCTACTTCGACGATGACGGCCAGATTGCGACCGGGACGAACGGGGATGACGACGAGCGGTAGATCCGTATCGAGAACACGGATCCGCGCTTCATCCAGACCTAACCGGTCATAATTTTTCCGTGAATCCCAGTACTCTAACCGGACGACGAGGGAGATTTTTTTGCGCAGGCGGATGGCCCCGGCACCGAAGAGGGCCATCACATTCAAGATACCGAGCCCGCGGATCTCCAGTAAATTTTCGATGATCGCCGGCGCCTCACCGATCAGTTCCCCCTGCGATGTTTGTAAAATCTCTACGGCGTCATCGGCCACCAGACGGTGTCCGCGTTTGATGAGTTCTAACGCCGTCTCGCTTTTCCCGATACCGCTCGTCCCGGTGAGGAGAATACCGATTCCGTACACTTCAACGAGCACACCGTGCATCGTCGTGCGCGGGGCGAGTTCCATCTCTAAAAAATTCGTAAGCTCGCTGATCAGTTTTGTCGTCGTGATGTTCGATTCTAAGAGCGGAACGCCATGCGCCTCTGCTTCCCGCACCAGATCGTCCGGGGCATTCACCCCGTGCGCGACGATCACACACGGCGTGTCTTCATGCATAAATTTGGAAAAACGATAGCGCCGGACTTCCGGAGAAAGATCCTGCGCAAAACTCATCTCTGTCTTACCGATGACCTGAATCCGGCGCACCGGATGATAGGCAAAATATCCAGCGATAGCTAGACCCGGCCGATAAATCTCACTTACCGTGATCGGTCGCTCCAAACCCCGTTCTCCAGCCAGGACGTTCAGTTTAAACCGTTCAACGAGATGTCGCGTTGTAAGCTTACGTTCGTCCAAGGCCATCCCCCCTTCCTACCTGCATCCTTCCATTTGCGCGCCTCCACCTGTATACGTCCACTTGCATCCTTCCATTTGCGCGCCTCTACCTGTATACGTCCACTTGCATCCTCCCATCTATGCGCTTCCAGCTGTATACTTCCTGCGTATTTCTACCTGCACACTTCCGTCTGTATACTTCTTATATTCTTCCATCTGTACACCTGCTACGAGCCATCTTTAACCTGCTGTTTTCTGGCTCTAAGCTTGTTCCTGCAACTCCCGCTTTGTATTCTGAATTCTTCCTTCTTTAGTATTCGATATCATTCACTTTCACGATTCAGCTATTTCTTGCCCAGAAACTTACTGCGCAAGCGGCACGGACGACGTCGTAGGTTGGGCAAGAAGCGGAGCGAGATACCGGCCGGTGTACGAACGGGGCTCCGCCGCCACTTCTTCCGGCGTGCCCGTCGCCACGACTGTCCCGCCGCCGTCGCCCCCTTCCGGCCCAAGGTCGATGATGTAATCCGCTGTTTTAATAACATCGAGGTGGTGTTCGATGACGAGCACCGTATTGCCGGCATCGACCAGGCGGTGCAAGACTTCCAAAAGTCTCCGCACGTCTTCGGTATGGAGGCCGGTGGTCGGTTCATCGAGAATATAGAGCGTGCGACCAGTCGCGCGCCGGGCGAGTTCGGTGGCCAGTTTGACGCGCTGCGCTTCGCCCCCGGAGAGGGTCGTAGCGCTTTGTCCGAGGCGGATATAACCGAGGCCGACGTCTTCCAGCACTTCCAGTTTGCGGGCGATACGCGGAATCGGTTCAAAAAAAGCGCGCGCTTCTTCTACCGTCATATCCAGCACATCGGCGATCGTCTTTCCCTTATATCGCACCTCCAACGTCTCGCGATTATACCGCCGACCCTTACAGGCCGAACACGTCACATAGACATCCGGCAAAAAATGCATCTCGATCTTCAACACCCCATCGCCGCGACACACTTCGCAGCGCCCGCCTTTTACATTAAAACTGAAGCGTCCTTTTTTATAGCCGCGCATCTTTGCTTCCGGCGTACCTGCAAAAAGCTCGCGAATATCGTCAAAGACGCCGGTATACGTGGCCGGATTGGAGCGCGGCGTGCGCCCGATCGGGCTCTGATCGATATCGATCACTTTGTCCAGATGTTCCAATCCTTCGATATGCGCGTACGCCCCTGGCCGCGTATGCGCCCCGTTTAAACGTGCGGCGGCGGCCTTGTAGATGATCTCGTTCACGAGCGTGCTTTTACCGGATCCGGAGACGCCGGTTACCGTCACAAACAAAGAGAGCGGAATGCGCACATCGATCGCTTTTAAATTGTTCTCCCGCGCCCCGTAAACGGAAAGATGTCTTCCGTCCGGCTCTCGCCGCTTCGCTGGCAGGGGAATCGTGCGCCGCCCGGACAGGTACTGCCCGGTGAGCGAGAGCGGATGACGGGCGATCTCTTCCGGCGTCCCTGTTGCTACCACTTCCCCGCCGTGCGCCCCTGCCCCCGGGCCGATGTCGATGACGTAATCGGCGGCGCGAATCGTGTCTTCATCATGCTCGACGACGATGAGCGTATTGCCGAGGTCGCGCATTTGCTTTAAGGCCTGGATAAGCCGACCGTTGTCCCGCTGGTGCAGTCCGATGCTCGGCTCATCCAGGATGTAGAGCACGCCGACGAGCTTGGAGCCGATCTGCGTCGCCAGACGGATGCGCTGCGCTTCACCCCCGGAAAGCGTGCGCGAAGCGCGGGCGAGCGTCAAGTAGTCGAGGCCCACTTCGATCAAAAAGGAAAGGCGCGCCTCGATCTCCTGCACGATCGGCCGGGCGATCGCCTCCTGCTCTGGCCTGAGTTCGAGCCCCTGCAAAAATCGGCGCGTCTCTCTGAGCGGCATGCGGCTTACGGCATCGATATCCAGTCCACCCACTTTAACCGAGAGCGCTGACGGATTAAGCCGCTTTCCCTGACACGTTTCACAGACGCGTTCGCTCATGTACGACTCGATCCACGTTTTTACTACATCGGAATCGCTCTCCTGATAGCGTCGGGTGAGATTCGGAATGATCCCTTCATACCGCACCATGCCTTCCCGCGTCGTCCCGAACTCACTCGTGTAGCGAAACGGGAAACGTTCTTCGCTGCCGTAGAGCAAAAGATTTTGGGTCTCCTCGGGCAAATCTTTAAACGGAACGCTTGTATCGATCCCGAAGTGCACGGTGACCGCGTGCAAAAGCTGTTCGTAATACGTCCCTCGCGATTCGGCGACTGGGGCGAGTGCCCCTTCGGCGAGCGATTTTTCCCGATCAGGAACGACGAGGAGCGGATCGACTTCCAGTCGCATCCCCAGCCCATCGCAGCTTGGGCAGGCACCGATCGGCGCATTAAACGAAAAAAGGCGCGGGGAGAGTTCCGGGATCGTAAAACCGCAGATGGGGCACGCCATTTTCTCGCTGAATACGAGTTCTTCACCATCGTGATCCCCGCCTACGATCACCACTTTCACCTTGCCGTCGGCGAGTTTAAGCGCTGTCTCCAGCGAATCCGCGAGGCGCCCGTGCATCCCTTTTTTGATCACCTGACGGTCGACGACGATCTCGATGGTATGTTTTTTGTTTTTTTCGAGGTGAATGTCTTCCTGCGCCTCCCGTATCTCCCCATCGACCCTAAGTCGCGTAAAGCCTTGCCGACGAATCGACTCGAGGAGCTTGACGTGCTCGCCTTTTCTCCCTTCCACGACCGGGGCGAGAAGTTGGATGCGCGTCTTCTCCGGCAAAGCGAGCAGGCGATCGACCATCTCATCAACCGTCTGGGCGGTAATCGGCAGGTGATGTGTCGGACAGATGGCCGTTCCCACCCGGGCGAACAAAAGACGCAAATAATCGTGAATTTCTGTGACTGTCCCCACGGTCGAACGGGGGTTCGTGCTCGTCGTTTTCTGGTCGATCGAGATCGCAGGCGACAGCCCTTCGATCGCGTCGACATCGGGTTTGTCCATCTGCCCCAGAAACTGCCTGGCGTAAGCTGAAAGGGACTCGACATAACGTCGCTGCCCTTCGGCATACAGCGTATCAAAGGCAAGCGAAGATTTCCCCGAACCGGAAAGTCCGGTTAAGACGACGAACTTATCGCGGGGAATGGTCACATCGATGTTTTTTAAATTGTGGACGCGCGCCCCTTTGACGATGATCGCTTCCTGGGCCATGCTTCTTCTCCTTTCAATTCGATCAAAAGATCGCGCAGCTCGGCGGCCCGTTCAAAAGCCAGCTCTGAAGCCGCTTGCTTCATCTCCTGCTCCAGCCGGAAAATCAGTTTGTCTCGTTCATCACTGCGCAGCGCTTTTTTAATGTCGGTGAGATAATCGACTTCACGTTCTCTTACTTTCGTCGCCTCAATCACGTCATGCACCTGTTTCTTGATCGTCTGCGGCGTAATGCCGTGTGTTTCGTTATACGCCATCTGAATCTGGCGGCGGCGCGCCGTCTCTTCCATCGCCCGGCGCATGGACTCCGTCACCGTATCGGCATAGAGAATAACCGTGCCGTTTGCATTGCGGGCAGCGCGGCCGATGGTCTGAATGAGCGACGTCTCCGAACGGAGAAATCCTTCCTTGTCGGCATCGAGGATGATGACCAGGCTCACTTCGGGGAGATCCAGCCCTTCGCGCAGCAAGTTGATACCGACCAGGACGTCGAATTCCCCTAACCTTAAATCGCGTATGATGGTCAACCGTTCGATCGTCTGAATGTCGGAGTGCATGTAACGCACGCGGACGCCCATTTCCTTCAAGTAGTCGGTCAGATCTTCAGCCATTTTTTTGGTGAGCGTCGTAATGAGCACGCGTTCATCGCGCGAAGCGCGCAGGCGCACTTCTTCCAGCAGATCGTCGATCTGCCCCTTCGTCGGTCGTATGACGACTTCCGGATCGAGGAGTCCGGTTGGGCGGATGATCTGCTCCACCACATCCGGTGCTTTTTCCCGTTCATACGGTCCGGGCGTAGCAGAGACAAATACCGCCTGATGCATGCGCGCTTCGAATTCTTCGAATTTAAGCGGGCGGTTATCGGCCGCCGACGGCAGACGGAAGCCGTATTCGATAAGCGTCATCTTCCGCGAATGATCGCCGTTGTACATGCCGTTCAGTTGCGGAATGGTGACGTGCGATTCGTCGATCATGATCAAAAAATCTTCCGGAAAATAATCGAGGAGCGTATACGGCGCCTCGCCCGGCGGACGACCGGTGAGGTGGCGGGAGTAGTTTTCGATGCCCGAACAAAAACCCATCTCCCGCATCATCTCCAGATCAAAGCGCGTGCGCTGCTCGAGCCGCTGCGCTTCCAAGAGTTTTCCGGCATCGCGCAGTTCTTTGAGACGTTCGTCCAGTTCCGCTTCGATGCTTCGGATCGCCCGCTGCATCACTTCGTCGCGCGTCACATAGTGCGAGGCGGGAAAGATGGCCACGTGCTCGCGGTCCCCTCTAATCTCACCGGTTAGGACATCGATCTCGGCGATGCGCTCGATCTCATCACCGAAAAATTCGATGCGGATGGCCTGTTCACTGCGCGAGGCGGGAAACACTTCCAGCACATCGCCGCGCACGCGAAACGTACCGCGATGAAAATCATAGTCGTTGCGCACGTACTGAATATCGACGAGTTTTCTCAACACGTCCTCGCGCGAGCGGGACGTCCCTGTGCGGAGCGACAGGACGAGCTCCCGGTATTCGCGTGGATCCCCCAAACCGTAGATGGCGGAGACGCTCGCTACGACGATTACATCACGCCGCTCGAGAAGGGCACTCGTCGCCGAATGACGTAATTTGTCGATCTCGTCGTTCGTGCTCGCATCTTTTTCGATATACGTATCCGTCTGCGGGACATACGCTTCCGGCTGATAATAGTCGTAATAGGACACAAAGTATTCGACCGCATTGTGCGGGAAAAAGCTGCGAAATTCATTGGCCAGCTGGCCAGCCAGTGTTTTGTTCGGGGCGAGGACGAGTGTCGGCTTACCGAGCGCGGCGATAACGTGCGCCATCGTATACGTCTTACCTGTGCCCGTCGCTCCTAAAAGCGTCATAAACTGGCGCCCGCTTTTAAGTCCCTTGACAAGTGCTTCTATAGCTTTGGGCTGATCGCCTTGCGGTGGATAAGGCTCAACGAGTTGAAATACGTGCGACACAACTGCACCCCCTCCTGCCCATCTTTCATCTACTTGATCCCTCATCATCTTTAACTATAACATAACACACATGCGAACGGTAGAACGGTTGAAGCCACCTCGTCCTTCGTCCAAGGTGGCTTCAACCGACACGTCTTTACAACGTCTTCACAGCGTCTTCGCAGCACGTCGTCTTTACAACTTACAACGGTTTCACAGCTTCTTTACAACGTCTTCACAACGTCTTCGCAGCGTCTTGCTACGTCCAAAAGGCTCACATCTCTTCGTAAGCAGAAAGAACGCTCGTTTCGGACTTGCTATCTTTTGGGTGATGTTTTTGATGATGTTCTTGTCGAGGCATTTTTCGCTGTTTTTTTAAAGACTGTATGAGATTTCCTTCCTTCGGCCAGAACACCTCGCTCCGCCTCGGGGCGAAGATCAAACCGTACAGGTGATGATCGCCTTCATACCGCGAACCTTGACGCAATACGATTTCCCCGGCGCGGTCGAGCCCCTGGAAACGGGTAAATGCCGGACTCTCCTGCAAGGCGCGATAATATTCCGTTATGGTGCTTACCTTTTTACCATTCACCTGCGTCACTATTTCGCCGGGCAAAAAACCGAGCCGCGCGGCCGGCGTACCGGGCACGACGGCGAGTATGGTTAACCCTTCCTTAGCCGAGGCAAACGCCCGGCCACTTTTCACGAGCAGACGATCACCGATTGTGCGGACAACTTCCGAAAGAACCAGCATGATACATGTAGCAAGCGGACGGTGCACCATCGCTTCCAGGTGAAAAAGCTTGGTCATAACGATGAGCCCACCCACCGCACTGCCTTCAAGTATATAGACGGCACCTTTTTTCCGAGCCACATCCCGGGGAAGTCGCCCCGGATACGTTTCATGCCAAGGAATAAAAAGCGGGGCAAAGGACCAACCTTGGGGAGTAGGAAAAACGGCAAAAAGCGTCAGCCAGGACGTGAGCCGGTATCCGGATTCGACTCCCCCGCGTTGGGTGCGGGTGAGATACGGTGAATAAAGAAACGAAGGCAAGAGGACATACGCCAGGCCCTGTACGAAAAGGACGGTACCTGCTGCCGTCCACCAGCCGGAAGTAGGCGTCGAAACAAAAGGCGTCAGCCAGACCGAGGCGCGCGCCGACCAGGTCCACGGGAGATGTTCCAGAGCCCCTACCGCCAGAGAGAGCACATACAGCAACAAGAGCACGCGCAGCGGCTGCGCTAACGTGTAGTTGAGCCAAGCCATACCCAGCGTGACCGCCGCCCATAACCAGAGGAGTGACAGAGAAAGCGGTGAAGTCCATGCAAACGTAAGGCTGGGTACAAGCGACAGAAGCATGCCTGTACCCAACACCCATGCGATACGTCTTCCGCTCTTCCCCAGGGCTGTGGCAAAAAGATGACGCTCTCGAGCGATCTGCCGCCGATGCATCTCGACGGTAAGTGCCCAGCCGACCAGTACAGCCACGATGCCGCTTCCCCAACCTGTGAGCACGTCCATCACGTTTCCGTTTCTCCTCTTTCCTGAATCGCCACGC
>PEBX01000231.1 GCA_003050645.1 Candidatus Carbonibacillus altaicus | reverse complement strand
CCGACCAGCCAAAAAATTGTAAGCGGAATAGACAACCATCCAAATTCCAATATCGCGCCCGTTCCGCTGAACGGAAGGTGTATAAATTGCGCCTGCATGCCGAGGGTGACTACCACAGTCGCAGAGAGTATCTGCCCCACAAGCTTCACCCAGGGTCGGAGCCCAAAACGGTCATCGAGCACACCGGTTGCGACGATGATCAGCGCCCCCAGCATGATCACTGTCGACTCGCGAAAACTGGCCATCATCCACGCCGTCGCCGCAGTGTAACCGATAAAGATGGCCAGTCCCCCCATGCGCGGCATGAGCCGAGTATGCACTTTTCGCGGGTCCGGCTGATCGACAACACCTAGGCGCACCGCCAATCGGATGACGAGCGGGGTTGCGGCAAGCGTTACGAAAAAAGCGATCCCAGCGACTATGAGTAAAAGAACGACTGTGTTCAACCGTCGTCTCCCCCTTAAGGTTTTTCTTTATTGAAGTGGTTTGTGGTTTAGCGTATCTTACCTTACCTCAGTGTGCCTTGCTTTAAGTTCAGTATGCCACCGCATCTATTTTATATGACGCACCGCTTTCTGTAAAGTTGCAGAGTCGTCTCAGTCTTTTTCATATCACTCTCGGCTCATGATGCTCTCATATCGCTCTTTTTCTACTCATTACTCTTACATTACGCTTTGTTTACGCTCTGTTTTTGCCATAGGCGATACAACTCATCATTTTCTAAATTTTCGACAACACGCCCCCGGCTTTTTCATCTGTTTCAGATCAGGGGACTCCTACTTCTATAAGCGGGAGAGGGATGCGCCATGCGCCGTGTCGTGTATAGATACGGTCGATCGAGATCCATCCTTTTTCATGTACCGTAATCTGTCGAGCGCACGATACCGATCTTTGCGCCCCAGACAAAAAGCACGAAAAGCGGGAGGACGCGCATGCGGCGAATGCGCCACGGTTCTTCTTTAAGGCGCCAGAGCCACTCCAGTCCCAGGCGTTGCCACGTCTTCGGTGCCCGACGTACTTTACCTGCCAAGACGTCAAAGCTTCCACCTACACCCATCATAAGCGTCGCAGGGAAGGCTGCGCGGTGCGCCTCGATCCATCTTTCCTGCCGAGCTGCGCCCATACCGACAAAAATAAAATCAGGGGCAAAGGCGTGTATCTTCTCCAGTAATGTGATCTCCTCATCCGGCTCCAAATAGCCGTGATGCACACCAAGGCGAAGGTTGGGATACTGACGTTTCAAGTTCGCTTCGACCTGACGTATAACGTCCGGATGAGCGCCTAGCAAGAAAACGCGCATCCCCTCTTCATGAGCACGCGCAATGAGCGCTGTCATGAGATCGATACCGGCAATGCGCTCAAGATGCATGTTTTTAAGAACACGAGCAGCATAACTGATGCCAACTCCGTCAGGGATGATAAGATCGGCCGAGCGGACATCCCTGTCAAATGAAGGGTCGCGCCGCATCTGCATGATCATCTCGGCATTGACCGTACTGATTTTAAGCCCTCGCGGAAGCGTCCGCGAAGAAAAATCTCGCGCCTTGAGACAGTCTATAAGCCACTCGGTCAGATCCGTGAGCATCGTATGCATAAAAGGCAGCCCAAACAGGGATACTGCGCGAAAAGAATCCTTCTGTTGACACGGTACGCGATGGTGTTCCAAGGAGACTCCTACCTTCCTGAGGCGTCTTTCGTTCGATCCTAGCTGAAGACTGGATCATCTCATCCCCGGCTTCAAGACGAACCATTTCGTCCAATCAAAGTATAGCCTTTTCAAGCAAATCGCGCAATAAAACGTCAAAAAGCTCCTGCCTTTACCTGCTCCTGCCTTTACCTGCTTTTTAGCAGAAGGCAAGGGGCTTTTTTAAACCCTTGAACGACTTACAACGACCTACTCAGATGAACAAATGACACTTTAACCCTACATACGGCATGGACTTGCCCTGGATCATCTCCTGATCTGCATCGCGATGGCTATCGATCCGCGCTTGGGCGATGTCTGCCGTAAAGTCGTCGATAT
>PEBX01000230.1 GCA_003050645.1 Candidatus Carbonibacillus altaicus | reverse complement strand
AGTCCGTAGCAAATGGCAGGCTGGCCGGGTCCGAGTAGGGTAGAATCGGAGATGACGACGAGGTCGGATTGCAAACGTTCGGCGTTTTGCTCGACAAACGGCGGTAGATGTGGGCTCCCGATCTCTTCTTCTCCTTCGATCAGCACTTTGACGTTGATCGGGAGCGACCCGTTCGTCTGAAGGTAAGCTTCTAAGGCTTTTAAGTGCATCCAGACTTGACCTTTGTCATCGCTCGCGCCGCGTGCATACAGTTTGCCGCCGCGAATCTCCGGCTGAAAAGGGGGACTCTCCCAGAGCGCTTCGGGGTCGACCGGCTGGACGTCGTAGTGGCCGTAGATGAGTGCGGTCGGTTTTCCTTCTGCGTGTAGCCAGTCACCGTAAACGATCGGGTGGCCGTCAGTGGGAAAAATCTGGATATGCTCCAGACCGATGCGCCGCATTTCATCGGCTAAAAATTCGGCTGTCTTCTGAACATCTTTTTTATGCTGACTGAGGGCGCTCACACTCGGAAAGGTGAGAAATGTTTTGAGCCCGTCTAAATGTGCGTTGCGATGCGTTCTTACATATTGTAAAGCATCTTTAAGTGTTGTCGACATCGGTGTTTTTCCTCCTTGAGGCAGGCATGTGAACGTATCTTGATCTTTTCTCAGTAACGCTTTATAGGATAAAATTGGTTCGCACGAAATGCCTTGATCCATACCATATTACGGGGTGTGTTAGGCGATGAGCTCAAGGCATCCAAGGTCTGCATCTGTTTTGATTATACACGAGATAGAAAGCAGAGGAAAATAAGTTAAAGGACACGCGTTTCGGACGTTAACGCGTGAAGGTATTCGTCTGTCCGAGTTCCCGTGCGCGCGCGTGGGCGGCAAGGACAGCCTGAATGAGCGCGTTATATACGTCCTTTTCATTGAGAACGGCTAGACCGCTGGCGGTCGTGCCAGCGGGAGAAGTGATGCGCTCCCGCAAGGTTGCCGGATCATCTGGAAGGGTCATGAGCATCGTGCCAGCACCGTACAGGGTATAGGAAACGAGGGAACGCGCTTCATGAGCGGTAAAACCGAGCTTTTTACCGGCTTCGATCATCGCCTCAACGAGAAAATATATAAACGCCGGGCCACTCCCGGTGAGGGCGGTGATGGCGTCCATTTGATCTTCCGACACAATGAAGACTTTCCCGATGCAAGCAAAGATGGATTCGGCCAGCTCGGTATCGTCCGTTCGCTTGGCTTCTTCCAATGCCATGCCGGTTAGCGATTGCCTAACAATGGCTGACGTATTGGGCATGGCCCGGATCAAAGACGGTTCGTCCCCGATCATCTTGCGTAAATAGGCAAGCGAAATGCCAGCGGCCACGGAGATGATCAGCCGCCTTTCCTTTAACCAAAAACGATGTGACTCAAGCGCTTCCGCCATATCTTTTGGTTTTACGGCGAGGATGACCGTCTCGGCCGTCTTCAAGAGTTCGGGATCGCGACTCGCTGTGACGCCGTACCGTTCAGCGAGCGTTTGCAGATGTTCATCAGAAGTACGATTGGTGACGAGAATATCATGGGGTTGATACAGCCTGCTCCCAGTAATGCCTGCGATGAGTGCTTCACTGACAGAACCTGCCCCGATAAAAGCAAGTCGCGACATATGAACGCCTCCTTTATAACATAAAAAACCTTTCGTCCAAAAGGGCGAAAGGTTTTTCGCGGTACCACCTTTTTTGACCAAAACGGTCCACTCATCGTCCTATAACGGAGACGAACCCGGTACGGTTTTGAGGAGTTCCAACGATGGTCAAGTGACACACCTCATCCCGTACTGCTCCAAGCTGGGTCCTCGCGCCGCCGCGACAGCATTTTCAGCCCGGGATGCTGCTCTCTGGGCACGGGGTAAGCGAGGGTGGGCTTTTCATCGCTTGCAACCGATATGCATCATGTCTCGTGTACTTTGTCTCGTGCGCCTTGACGCGAGCATATTGTCCAGTCAACAGGTCGTTGCGTGGTTTGTATTTACGAATGATTTTGACATAAGAAGGGGTAAATGTCAATA
>PEBX01000055.1 GCA_003050645.1 Candidatus Carbonibacillus altaicus | reverse complement strand
TTCACCATAAATCCAGATGCCGCGCCAGGCGTCTAAATCTTTTACATCAACCGTTTCATCGACAACCTCTTTCTGATGTTCTTCTGCCATTGCCGCTCCTCCTTCCCAACCTTAGCCACTAGCCGGTACCATAGACCTTAACGGATCTCCAAATCTTAACCGATCTCCAAACCTTGACCGATCTCCAAACCTTGACCGATCTCCAAACCTTGACCGATCTCCAAACCTTGACCGATCATCTTAGCCATTATCCCTCTATCCTCTTTAGCTGTTTTTAAACCTTTTCACGCGTCTTGATCCATTCTGGACGTTCCAACAAGATCTTTGTGAGAAACTTCACTTGATCCTCCAAAGAACCTTCGACTCTTTCGCCACCTTCCGGTTTCGGGGGTGGAAACACTTTCCGCACAATAGTAGGTGATCCTTTGAGCCCAAGTTTGCTCCGGTCGACCCCTTCCAGATCGTTTGCACTCCATATCGTCGGCTGATAACGTGCTGCGCGCACCATATTAGGCATGGACGCTCGTCTCGGCTTGTTAATAGACGGATCCACGGCAAGTAAGGCCGGTAGCGGTGTACGTACGACTTCATAGCCGCTATTGTTTTGTCTCCGTACAGTCATCAGACGGTCCTTCAGCTGTACTTCGACAATATCAACGACGTTGGTTAACACATACCATCCGAGCCTGCGGGCAACCCCGGGACCGACCTGACCGGTATCACCGTCGATGGTCATTTTTCCGGTAATGATGAGATCGAGCGGGGATACCGTTCGCTCAATTTTTTGCGCTGCGATCGAAAGCGCATAAGCCGTCGCCAGTGTATCAGCCCCGGCAAAAGCCCGATCGGAAATCATAAAACCGTGATCAACGCCCATCTGAATCGTCTCGCGAATGGTCTCAACCGCTGACGGCGGCCCCATGCTAAGCGATGAAACGATACCTCCGTACGTTTCCTTAAGTCTAACGGCAGCTTCGACTGCATGCAGGTCACTGGGATTGGTAATGTTGACCGTGGAACTGCGGTCAATGGTGTAGGTGACGGGATGTAGCTTGGCATTTTTTGTATCCGGGACTTGCTTGACCAGTACAAGGGTATGCACGGACATCTCCCCTTTACATTTGCACTATTAACACGTTGGAAATGCATTTTATCTTCTTAATCTTCTGATCTATTCAACTTTATTTTAATGAGTCTTGAAGCGTCTTGTCAAGTGCAAAGAGACACAATACAATATTACAGACAGACAACATTACAGACAGACAACACCGAAATAACGACAAATCTTGACTTTCATTAACTGATATGTATTTTTACCTTAACTCAAACATTAGCGGACATCAAACACATGCTTTGGAAACGTCTAATGACCGTTAATCTTAGATGACGATGCAAAAACTCGGTTTTTATATTCACTTAAGTAAAAAGCGCTCCTCAACTCGGGAACGCTTTTTACTTATTTATTAACGGATAGATCCCCATGCCACCAATCATACGCATGATGCTGTTGCTGTTACGTTCTTGTGACACTTAATTCTTTACTGATACTGCCGGACAGTCTCTTGTACCAAGTTCAAAAACGCTTCTTTGGACATCGTCTCTGTCGATTTTTCACCGCGCCGTCTCACGGTGACCGTACCGTCTTGCGCCTCGCGCTCACCGATGACAAGCGTAAACGGAATCTTTTTGACTTGCGCATCGCGAATGCGGTAATTCAAGCTTTCATTTCGCGCATCGAGGCGGATACGCACGCCACCCGCACTTAGCATCCTCACAACTTCCTCCGCAGTCGCTAAGAAGCGATCCGATACCGGTAAAACAGCCGCCTGCACCGGAGAAAGCCAGACCGGGAGGGCCCCTTTGTACGCTTCCAAAAGATAGGCCACAAACCGTTCCATCGTCCCCACCACGCCGCGGTGAATGACGACCGGACGATGAGGTTCTCCATCTTCGCCGACGTACACGAGGTCAAACCGCTCCGGCAGTACAAAGTCGAGCTGCACGGTGGAGAGGGTCTCATCTTTACCGAGTGCCGTTTTCACCTGAACGTCGAGTTTCGGGCCGTAAAAAGCAGCCTCCCCTTCGGCTTCCACATAGTCGATCCCGAGCTCATCGAGTGAGCGACGGAGCACACTTTCGGCATGGTCCCACATCGCATCATTTTGCACGTATTTTTCTTTATCGTTAGGATCGCGGAGCGACAAGCGATAAAAGGACGCCTCGATGCCGAAGTCTCGATAAACGCGCCGAATCAAGCGAACGACGGCAGCAAATTCCGCTTCGATTTGCTCGGGCGTAACAAAAATATGCGCATCGTTTAAGGTCATGCCGCGCACCCGCTGCAGGCCGGTCAAAGCACCGGATGCTTCATAGCGAAACATCGTTCCCAGCTCGGCAATTTTGAGCGGAAGATCGCGATAACTACGCGGTTCGCTTTTGTAGATCATCATGTGATGCGGGCAGTTCATCGGTCTTAAGACGAGCGATTCGTGATCGACTTCCATCGGCGGGTACATGCTGTCGTGGTAATGGGCATAGTGACCCGAGATTTGATACAGTTCTACACTGGCTAGAGTAGGCGTGTAGACGTGTTCATAACCAAGCGATTCTTCCAGATCAACGATGTAGCGTTCGATCATGCGGCGGATTTTAGCCCCGTTCGGCAGCCAGAGCGGGAGCCCCTGTCCGACTTCTTTCGAGGTCGTAAATATTTTGAGCTCTTTTCCGATCTTGCGATGATCGCGCTCCTTCGCTTCTTTAAGACGCTTCAAATAATCCTGAAGCGCTCCATCATCTGCCCAAGCGGTGCCGTAAATGCGGGTTAGCATCGGACGTTTGGCATCACCCCGCCAGTAAGCCCCGGCCACTGACAGGAGTTTCAACCCTTTGATTTTCCCTGTCGACGGTACGTGCGGTCCGCGGCACAGATCGGTAAATTCTCCCTGCGTGTAAAAGGTGACCGTTTCTGTCTCCGGAATTGCTTCTAGGAGCTCCAGTTTGTACGGATCCCCCAACGCTTCATAATGTACGCGCGCTTCTTCCCGACTTTTAACATGCCGGGTGATGGGCAGGTCCTCGGCAATAATTTTTTTCATCTCTTCTTCGATGCGAGGAAGATCAGCCTCCGTAATCGGCTGCGGTGGATCGACGTCATAGTAAAAACCATCTTCGATGACCGGGCCGACACCGAGCTTCGTGCCCGGGAAGAGGCGCAGGATCGCCTGCGCCAGTACATGAGCTGCGCTGTGCCGCATGGCAAAAAGACCGGCCGGGTCCACTGCCGTAGCAATGTTGACCCGATCCCCGTCATGCACGGGTGTCATAAGATCTTTGACCTCGCCGTTGATTTCTGCAGCGAGTGCACGCTTCGCGAGCGACGGGCTAATCGAGCGAGCCAGATCCCAGGCCGTCTCGACATCCTTAAAGACACGCTCACTGCCATCGGCTAAAATAATTCGTTTTTCCGCCTTACTCATCATCAAAACCTCCTTTAGAACCTTTAAACTAGAACCTTTAAAGCGCGACTCACTCTTACAAGCTGTGTCATGGTGAGCAACGTCATACGTGAAAGCTAAGGCTGATGAAAAGGAAAATATAATGAAAAAGAAAATATAAACAAAAAACCGTCCCACAAAGGGACGGGAAAAACCGCGGTACCACCCTCATTGATCCATAGACCATTTTCATAAAGCACAGGCTAGGATCCACCTCATCCCGATAACGGCGGACGTCCGGATTCGGCTATGCGGCGCTACTCGCCGCCTCGAGAAGTTATACGTTCTTCCCGCGGGTGCGCTGTTCACCGAACCAACTCCCAGGAGGTATGATCGAACGGCCGCAGCAAGGCTTTCAGCCTGGACCCTGCTCTCTGTGTGCCGACCAGTTTCGATCACATGGCCTGATCATCGTCTTTTTATATAATTTCTTCAACCCTAAACCACGATATTCAAAGATGGCCAAAGTTTAACATGAGCCGATGTCGTTGTCAACTATATATACCTACCTCAATACTTTACGCTGACATCATCTATGAATGCACGCTTATGTCCATTGACTTCGGCCTTTTTAGTCGCCAGTACTAAACACGGTTGCTCAAACATTTATCAATTTACGAACACCTGGCGTCATTTTGCTCCTTGGCAAAATCACACACTTCCCGAATCGGACAGATCGCACACTGCGGCGCGCGCGCACTGCACATCCGCCGGCCATGCCAGATCAGGCGATGATGGACTATCCCCCATTCGCTCATCGGAAAAAGTGCCTGCAAATCTTTTTCTACTTTCAGCGGATCATCCGCAGTCGTGAGCCCAATGCGGTGCGAGACGCGCAGGACATGCGTATCCACTGCCAGTGCAGGCAGACCAAAAGCCGTCGATAAAACAACATTAGCCGTCTTACGCCCTACCCCGGGTAGCGTTTCCAGCGCCTCACGTTCCCGCGGGACCTCACCACCGTATTTTTCTACGAGAAGACGCGCCGTGGCGACGATATGTTTACTTTTATTTTTATAAAGACCGATCGACTGGATGTACGGTTGAATCTCTTCCGGTTCGCTTTGCGCAAGATTAAAAGCGTCGGGAAAACGGGCGAATAAGGCCGGCGTCACTTCATTCACCTTGGCGTCGGTCGTCTGCGCCGATAAAATCGTTGCAACAAGCAGCTGGAACGGATTTTCATGGTTTAATTCGCAGTGCGCATCTGGATACAGCTCCGCCAGCCGCTCGAGAACGATGCGCGCCTTTTTCTTTAGTTTCGGCGATGGGCGCCGGGTTGGTTCTTTCAATGAAACAGGGCTCCTTTCAGATGATCAACTTTTTGGTTTACACGATGACCGTGACCTCCTCCCACCCTTGAAAGGGTGGGACGGACGGCGGCCTCCCGTAAAAACCTGGGAGTTTGTCTGAAACATAACTTGATCATACGTAGCCCGGTAAAAAACAAAACTCTGTGGAATTGAAAGCTTACGTTTCTTTGGTTTGTTCAATAACCCTTCGTTAAATCGACATGGTTTTTAAGTGCTGCTATCTCACCTGCTAAAAAACGAGGAGCATTTTCTTTAAAAATTTCAAGCGCACGCGTCATGTAAAGCGGCGTCCTGCCAGAAACATGCGGTGTCAGAAAAATGCGCGGATGTTGCCAGAAAGGATGATCGTCGGGGAGCGGTTCGATTTCAAAAACGTCCAGATAAGCATAAGATATTGTTCCGTTGTCTAAAGCCTCGAGGAGTGCCGTCTCATCGACGACGCCACCCCGACCGATATTTACAAAAAAAGCACCGCGACGCATTGCGCTAAAGCGAACGCCGTTAAACAGATGACGGCTCGCTGCGGTTAGGGGTACGGTCACGATCACCCCATCGGCACGTGCAAGCGCCTGGTCGATGTGTTCGATCGGATCAATATGCGAAAAACCGGGTGCACTCCGACCACTCTTGTTCACCCCGAGTACCTCCACATCAAATACCGAAAGACGCGCCGCGATGGCCTGTCCAATGGCACCCGTGCCCACAATCACAACTTTCTTTCCAGCCAGCTCCTCCACTCGAACGGTTCGATCCCAGCGCTTCTCCCGTTGATACTGATACAATTCGGGGAGACGCCGTACATGTGCAAGTATGACGCCTACCGTGTATTCGGCCATCGGAATGGCGTGAATGCCCCGCGCATTCGTAACTACAATCCCGCGTTCAAGCAGTGCGGCATGCGGCATCCGATCTATACCGGCACTTAAGACCTGAATCCAGCGAAGGTTTAAAAACGCCCCCAAGATCGCCTCGTCCAAATCTTCACCGTAGGTCAGTAAAATCTCCACCTTCTGCATCGTACGGGGATTTTGTCTAAGATCTTGCATCGACTCGAAAAACTGAAAATCCAAGTCAGGGAACTGCGCTTTTAAATCGAGTTGATGATTTTCTGACATCTTCGCTGTCGAGACAACGAGCATAGATCTCTCCCCTTAGCAGTGAAAACTTATTCTGACGTCGTTTTAAGCTGTTTGCTGCTATCTATTCAGCTCATAACATAGAGTGGCCTGCCATCGAATCTGTTTCCTTCATTATTGTAAGTGATATATTCAAAATTGTAAGTGATATATTCAAGTAACGCGTTAACCGTCGAGTTACTTACGCCCGATTTAACAATTCTTCCAGAGCGCGTTTTACTTCTTCCGCATGCCCTTTGACTTTTACATTGCTCCAGATTTTAACGATGCGCCCTTCTGCATCGATTAAAAACGTCGAGCGGACGATGCCCATATATTCCCTGCCGTAATTTTTCTTAAGCTGCCAGACACCATAACGTTCGGCCACTTCGTGTTCCGTGTCGGATAAGAGCGTAAATGGCAGATCATGTTTCGCAATAAATTTCGAGTGACTTGTCAGTGGATCCGGGCTTACCCCTAAAACGACCGCACCGAGAGCCGTAAAATCCGGATGAAGATCACGAAAATCTTTTGCTTCCGTCGTACAACCGGGCGTATCATCTTTAGGATAAAAATATAAAACGACGGGCTGACCGCGAAAATCACGTAAACTTACTTCCCCGCCACTGGAGGCAGGAAGGGTAAAATCAGGTGCCATCTCACCTACTTGAACAGACATATGAAACACGCCTCCTTCTATACGTTACATATTGTGCGTTTCTTGCATGCCTAACACATTTTACCCACTTTACGAACTTAACTTACTCAAAATCTTTACATGCTCTCATGACATTACATCCTTCACTGACTCCAAATCCTTTATATAGCAAAATTTTTTATAGAAATATTTTGGTGAACTCTGCATATCAGGCTTCAGGCTGCAGGGAGCACCTTGCAGGGAGCACCTAAGGCCAGTTTATCACGAACTCTGATCCATCGCCATCTGTGACGCATGATGAGTGACGGGCGCGCGCCAAAGGCGTGCCAATATAACGGTCAAGAGAACGGCCGTCATCGTTCTAAGCAAAAAAAGCCAAATCACCGGTATACCGAGCGGCACAAAAATCAAGGTATCTTCGACCACCGCGTGCGATGCGGATAAAAATACACCGAGCAAGACGAGATCGCGCCTCGGATACGACCGCTCCCGTGCACTTTCCATAATCATCCCAGCACCGAAGGCCAGACCGAAAAAAAGCCCCGCCAGAAAAATAATCGATAGTTCTTCCCGGACGCCGAGCAGCCGGAGTACGGGGGATAGACCGCGCGAGAGAACATCGACGACCCCCATCGCCTTCGCCCATTCGATGGCAAACATGAGAGGCATCACAATCATGGCAATCTTCCAAAGTCCAGACGCGCCGACAGTGACACCTTCTATGAAGGCTGCCAACAAACTTTGGCCGTCGTGTATATACCGAAAAGCGGAATCCCCCCCTATATCAGCTGCAGCAGCGGCATTCATGGTTTCTCCTTGCAAAACGTACGGCGCAAGCGGTGAAGGACCGATCCAGACGTGATGAATAATGAAGGCTGCGCCTACGGCCAGAGACAGTCTTAAAAGAGCTGAAAGCCAGGGCGACATGCCGAGATATCGGGCCACCGTCGTTTCCACCAGTAAATTATGGGAAAAACCGAGCATGATGGCTAAAATAAACACTTGTTTCACCGTAAACGACATCGTGAGCATCGCACCGATCGCAGCATACAAGTTCAAAACATTGCCGAGCACCAGAACGAAAGCAGCTTCTCCTGAAAGACCGAGCACATGCATAAACGGTGCGAGATAAGAGGCAAGCATGGTTAAAAGCGGCGTATGCTGCAAAATAGTAAGAAGCACGGTAATGGGGAAAATAATCTTGGTGAGCTGCACCATCGTTCTAAAACCCGAAAGAAGTCCTTGTTTAGTCACACCGAGGTAAGACATTTTTTGAAAACCCACCCTTACTATCTCCCTTCTTCACGTGTGCGATGACACGACGTCGTCGATCATCCCATGTTGATTTTTATTGATCTGATCGAGAGACGATAACATATGTTGTGACGCAAAGTAGCATATGCAATCACATGTATGGTTACATGCGCGGATCCGTTACATGTATGATCCGTCACATGTATGATCGCTTTATCATCACATATAAGGTCATATGATAGGTCATTTATTTTATAAAGATGCATTACGATAAAGACTCAATTACACTTTATTGTAAAACAGAGGCCTGTAGAAGTAAATATGTCAAAAGCATTCAGTAAAAAATAAACGCCAGAAAGATGACGCTTACCCTGGACCGGACGACCGTCACTTCCTAGCATAGAGTTAAATCATATAGATGATGATCAAATATATATATATATATATATTATAATATATTATAATATAATATTATATATATAAAAATTATTTTGATCCTACGCCGCATTCCGATACTCCCAAAACATGCCTTCTCATAACATTGAGCTGTGCTAAAATTTAGCTAAGCGACTGATGCGTACGATCTTTTAACATCATCACCCCGGCTAATGAAACAATTCCCATAATCACCAAATAAAAAGAGATGGCCACAGACGAATTAAACGTATGCAACAGCCAAGTGCTGATGAGCGGTGCCGGTCCCCCGGCGATAATAGCTGTTAACTGATAGCCTAGCGAAGCACCGCTATAGCGCAAGCGCGTCGGGAAATTTTCAGCGATCATCGCCGCCTGAGGTCCGTATAACAAGCCGTGCAGGAACATGGCCATAATCGTCGCCAGGAAAATCAGGGCCACGCTTTTCGTATTGACCAGCCAGTAATACGGAAAAGCCCACAGCATCATGAGAACCACGCCCGTTGTGTAGACACGCTTACGACCAAACTTATCGGAAAGATGACCGAAATAGGCAATGGCAAACATGTTGGCAAAGGCCGCAATGATGGTAGCATTGACAAAAATACTTTTATCCATACCGAGAAACATCGTGCCATAACTCACGATAAACGTCACAAATATATAAAATGAACCATTTTCCACGACGCGGGAGAGCATCGACCAGAGGATTTCACCGGGGTATTTCATAAACACTTCACCGACAGGTACTTTGCTCACATCTTTTTTAGCCAACGTTTCTTGAAAAAGCGGTGATTCGAGCACCTTCAAACGTACATAAAGACCGATAAAGACGAGGATTAGACTGAGTAAAAAGGGAATGCGCCATCCCCATGTATAAAAGCCATCTCCGCTCATACTAATAATAAGCGTGGTAACGACTGATGAAAGCAAAAGGCCGAACGGTACACCCATTTGCGGGAGCGAGGCCATAAATCCACGCCGGTTTTTATCACCCCACTCCATAGAAATCAAAATCGCACCACCCCATTCACCGCCGATACCGATTCCTTGAATCAACCGTAGGAGCGTTACGATCAAAGGAGCCCATAGGCCAATTTGATCGTAAGATGGCATGAATCCGATGAGCGCAGTGGCCAGCCCCATCAACAGCAAGGTAACGACCAACGTTGTCTTTCGCCCAATACGGTCACCGAAGTGTCCAAAGATCGCCGCCCCGACCGGTCGAGCGACGAAACCGAGGGCAAACGTCGTAAACGACTGCATGAGCGCAATATAGGGATCACCCTTCGGAAAGAAAAGCTGTGGAAAAATGAGTGCGGCCATTGTGCCGTAAAGGAAAAAATCATACCATTCGATCGTCGTACCGATCACGCTCGATATGGCCGCGCGTCTTTTTTGCATAGCCAGCTCCTGTTCATCCAAATGAAGTTCCGGTGCTGTCATTTTCTATCCCCTCTTTCGCGATGCTTCGCATATACTAACTCTCAACGTGATAACGCTTACGTAATTGCCATACCTATTTACCTTCTATTTTCATATGTGATGTCATGACATTGATGTGCTTACTCTCTGTTGAGCCACACCCAATAAACATTTGACACAAGGCATACAATGAGGATCCATCACAAATAGAATATTCTAAACCTATACTCATTCTCCCATGCGCACAATCGCCCGCCCGGAAATTTTTCGACTGTTCAAATCCTCATACGCTTCATTGACACTGTTTAAATCGTAGACGTGCGTCACCACCTCTTCCAAATGAATCGCACCTTGTTCTGTTAGATCGAGCATACGCGGCAGGTCCTGTCGCACACGCGCGCCGTACGAACCAACCAGGGTGAGGCTTTCGCGAACGAGTCGGGTAATGGGAACATCGGCCGTCGCCTGACCCGGGGCCAGCCCTATCGCGACCAATCGGCCACCTTGCCTAAGTGTAGCCAGTGCTGTTTGCACAGTCGACGGTCTGCCCAGTGCTTCAAAGGCAATGTCCACCCCTTTGCCATCTGTCAGCGCCAGCACGTCTTTACGAATGTCCCGCTCGGGCGTGCTATGAATAACATCCGTGGCGCCGAGTTTTAAAGCAAGCTCGAGTTTGACCGGCTCGACGTCGATAGCAATAATTTGATGCGCACCGTAGGCTTTTGCCCAGCTCACCACGTTCTGCCCAACCCCGCCTACGGCCACGACGGCCACCCGATCTCCCCGTCGTACCTGTCCTGCGTGCGTGACCGCGCCATAAGACGTCATCACCGCACAACCTAAAATAGCGGATATCTCAAGAGGCAGCGTCTCCGGTAAAACATAAACGGCTGTCTCCGGGAGAACCGCATATTCGGCCAGCCCTCCCATCGAATACATGGCCAGCGGTGTGCCGTCATTCATATACAGTCGAGTCGATCCATCGTAGTACAGCCCTTTATGCCGGTTGAATGTAAAAAAGTTTTCGCATAAATCGTCTCTTCCTGCCTGGCATGCCGGACAGTGGCCACACGGGATGATAAAGGTACCGACAACCCGGTCTCCCGCTTTAAGCCGTCGCACGCCTTCGCCCACCTTGACCACCGTCCCCGATATTTCATGACCGAGAACCGCAGGAGCAGGAAAAGGAATTTCTCCTAGCAAGACGTGTAAATCCGAATGACACACACCGCAGGCGGCCACCTTGACCAGTACTTCTCCTGTTTTTGGTTCTGGAACCGGGATCTCCATCACTTCCATCGGTTTTCCTACTTCTTTAAAGACGGCAGCCCGCATCAAAGATTGAGAGTCGATCACAACGCTCCCTCCTTTTTAGTAAATTTTGCCCTTTCCTTCTGCCAGTTCTTTCAGTTTTGTCCGCATCAACTTCCCCGTCGGTGTGAGCGGTAAATCATCGGCAAAAATGATCTCCCGCGGATAAGCGTGATGGCCGACGGTCTCTCGAACCAGCATCCTCAGTCGATGCGCTATGTTCTCCAGATCATCTTGTGACCTCTCATCGTAGGACCCCTTTAAGCAAATAAAAGCGACAATCTTCTCTCCCCGCACCGCATCCGGTGCACCGACGACTGCGGCCATGGACACAGCCTCATCTTGCATGATGGCGCTTTCAATTTCATGCGGGCCGAGCCGGTAACCCGCCGTATTGATCACATCATCGGCGCGCGACATGTACCAGAAATACCCGTCTTCATCTCGTACAGCAAGATCGCCCGTCCGTAACCAACCGTCTTTAATTTTCTCCTGTGTCGCCTCAACATTGTTCCAGTAACCGAGAAAGGCAACCGGATCCGGTAAGGCCAGAGCGATCTCTCCCGGCTCTCCGACCCCGGCAAACGATCCATCCTCTCGCATTAACACCACACGATGCCCGGGATAAGCTGGCCCCATCGAACCGGGTTTGATTGGATCTCTTACAAAACTGTTTCCGATCAAAAGATTGGCTTCTGTCTGACCGTAAAACTCGTTGATCGGCAAGCCAAAGACTTCCCGGCTCCACGCCTCCATCTCCGCTCCTAACACTTCTCCCCCGGAGTGGATGCTTTTTAGACGATGACGTTCCGGTTTCTTTCCTGTTGCACGCAGTATCTTAAGCGCTGTCGGAAATAAAAAACTATGGGTGACCCCATATTGTTCGATGAGCCACAGGGCATATTCAGGATCAAACGTCCGTCCACGGTAAGCGAGCACGGTAAAGCCGTAAAACCATGCTGGTAAAACGACATCGAACAATCCCCCAACCCAGGCCCACTCGGCCGGTGACCAATACACGGCTTCCCAAGCGGGATCATTCGAATAAAGATAAAAACCGGGTAAATGCCCGAGCAATGTGCGATGGGCTAAAAGCGCACCTTTCGGTTTGCCAGTGGTACCGGACGTGTAGATGAGAAGCGCCGGATCATCGGCCCGCGTGGGATGAGCCGGTTGAGGTAAGGTCGCTTCTATCCATTCCAAAACGTCTTCCAGAACATAACGGTGTTCAACAATATCTTCAATCCAGCTCTCCCGCTCCTCGAGAATCTGACGTGCAACCAGAATGATCCGCGCACCGGCATGCTCCAGGCGGTAACGAACGGCATCTTTCCCAAAAAGTGTGGAAAGTGGCAGGAGAATGGCACCGAGGCGGTACACGGCGAGATGTGCAAGGGCCAGTTCCAATCCAGGCTCTCCCCACACGGCCACGATCATTCCGGTGTCAAAACCGCGCGCCTGAAGGGCACTGGATAGACGACTGGCGGAGTTGGCCAGCTCGGCATACGTTACCCGCCGTCGTTCTGGTTCGATCAAAGCCAGACGCTCGGGGTGAAGCTTCGCCTGGCGTTCAACCGTATCGGAACATAAATTGAAATATTCAGGTATATGCCACTGAAATAAATGATGAAGTTCCGCACGCGATCCCCCCGGGAGGCGATAATGCATGAAAAGATTTTCGTTCATCGTTGGTCGCCCACTTTCTTTACGCAATGCTTATCCATCAATGTGTTGGCGTGTTTCGAGCACGCTTCTAGAAAACATACGTACTCTTAGTAGACCAGTACGTTATCGCCCTATGCTCCGGTGATTACCATCATCGTATGCCGTAGATGATCGGTCTATGCTATGCCAATCCATGCAAGAGCGTACATGCGATATAGAACATTGACTTTCATGCCGCAAGCGGCACCACGATGAAAGAAAAATAACATCAAACTCTACTACAAACGATCCGAAGCATGTCCTTTTTTCACAAGCATATGAATGACGGCCGTGACCACCACCTCCTCTCCGCACATGATTTGCTGTCTCACCGAAACGAGACCCGCTTCACCGCGATCTTTAAGATCGATTACCTCGCCCTCCAGATGAAGCGTGTCCCCGATCAAGACTGGCTTTAAAAAGCGCACCCGATCAAGCCCGTAAAACGCGATAACATAATCGGGGGAGAGAACATACAGACCGGTCGCTAGTGACAGTGTCAGCATACCATGCGCAATACGCTCGCCAAACCGTGTCGTTTGCGCATAGCGTTCATCGACATGCAGTGGAAAAAAATCGCCGGATACACCTGCAAAATGTACGATATCTGCCTCTGTCACCGTTCGGCCACGCGTTTTAAATGTCTCTCCCTGGACATACTGTTCAAACGGACGATCAAATCTCATCGTCATCGCCCTTTCGAGTTTTCTTCCGATCTCCGATTTATTGTTCTTATGACGTGAACGCTTCCTCGCGATGAATTCCATCCTGCCAATGAGGCTCTTTTTTATCCAGAAAGGCCTGAATACCGCGGACGGTCTCCGGGAGCTTGCTATTCCGGACGATAACCTCGGTCGCGTACGTAAGCGCCTTCCAGTCATCCAGCGGCCACTGTTCATAAAACATCTTTTTCCCAAGTGCGACCACCTCCAGACTATGGCGAGCAATATGATGTGCCAGCTCACGCGTGACCTGATCGAGCTTTTCTAGAGGCGCCACCGCGTTCACAAGTCCCATGGCCAGAGCCTCTTCCGCGCTGAACA
>PEBX01000054.1 GCA_003050645.1 Candidatus Carbonibacillus altaicus | reverse complement strand
CTACAGGAAAGCCCACCATCTGCGCAGCCTGTTTGGACGTTTCGGCCGTCCCGCTGATGTGGCTGGATAAGTGCACGGCGATGGCCGCATCGTATGATTGTTTCAGGCGCTCGTACAGTTCGACGAATTCCCCTAGTGAAGGCTGGGACGACTTGGGGAGCTCTTTTCCTGTGCGGACCCGTTCGTAAAACGTCCTCTCGTCGATCTCTTCCCCTTCCCGGTAACTCTCTTCTCCAAAAACAACACTTTGTGGCACAACGTGCACACCGTAAGCACGCCGCACCTCTTCCTCCAGATAAGCAGTGGAATCCGTCACCCAGGCGATGTTCATCGCTTGTCCCCCTTACACTATTTCTTTCATGTTTTTTTATGTCTTTTTTTTGAGCGCCGTGCTTCAATAAAACTACGAGCGTATATTAAATCGTGATGTTTTATTGATACAGTGTAGTGTATTGAATTAAATCGTTTTTTTATAGAAGCACCATGTTGAATTGGACCATTGCATTTTATTGAAGCACCTTAATCAAATAAAACGTTTTATTGTATTAAAACATCGTAAACATCGTGTTGATCATCGTGTTTTTAGGCGTCGACCATCAACACACGGGCCAATGTTTCGGATATGTCTATCGTACGCGTCATAAAGTAAGGTCGCTCGACTTGGTCGATGACCCCGCCGCCTAGACATACGTCCCCTTCATAAAAGACGACCGACTGTCCAGGGGTGATTGCGCGCTGCGCAGTGTCAAAGATCACCTCTACCGACCCTTCCGGGAGCAGTCGGATGCGCACGCCCTGATCGCTCTGGCGATAACGAAACTTCGCTGCGAGATGCGTACCATCCTCAGGCTGTGCGCCGCTTATCCAGTTTACCCCGCTCGCCACAAGACGCGTCGCATAAAGGGCTGGATGCTCACGACCTTCAGCGACGTATAAGACATTCGTACCGACGTCTTTTTCGGCGACGAACCAGGGGGCACCGCTCCCTACGCCTCCGCCGATTCCCAATCCCTGCCGCTGTCCGTGCGTATAGTACATAAGCCCAGCATGCTCACCGATCACCCGGCCGCTTTCGACATCGACGATCGGACCGGGACGGGCCGGTAAATATGTCTTTAAAAACGTACGAAAATCGCGCTCACCGATAAAGCAGATGCCGGTCGAATCTTTTTTGTCGGCTGTGGCGAGACCCTTATCACGGGCAATACGCCGCACTTCTTCCTTGGTGAAATCACCGATTGGAAAAAGCGCCCGGCTTAACTGCTGCTGGTGGAGCTGATGCAAAAAATATGACTGATCTTTCTTTTGATCAACCCCGCGCAGCAGCGCAACTTTCGGAACATCACAACCGTCCTCCGGCGTCCCTTGCCCTGTCGCTTGCAGTGCATCCACCGTGGGAAAACGACGCGCATAGTGACCCATGGCAACATAATCGGCACCGAGCTTGAGCGCCGCATCCAGAAATTCGCCGAACTTGATCTCCCGGTTGCACATCACATCTGGATTCGGCGTCCGCCCCAAACGATATTCGGAGAGAAAATAGTCAAAGACGCGTTCGCGGTATTCTTTTTCAAAATTTAACGCATAGTACGGAATACCGATCTGCTCGGCGACCTTGCGCACATCGGCAAAATCATCTTCCGCCGTACAGTGCCCCATTTCATCCGTGTCATCCCAGTTTTTCATAAACACGCCGATCACATCAAAACCTTGCTCTTTGAGGATAAGTGCTGCTACCGAAGAATCAACACCCCCGGACATACCGACAACAACACGCGGTGTGTGTGACATATACCTCACCTGCTTTTCCTAGTAGTCACCTAATGGGTATTCATGGCTTAAACTGTACGTTTTTCTTTTACATTTTTTTACACTTCTTTTAGTTTCATGTTCATGAACATATCTTTATTCATGTACATATCTTAAGCTGTTTATCGTCTTCTTACTACCCCGTGCCACATGTCCTCCGAGAAGTCCCCTGAGTATCTATCCCATCCTATCCGCAAAACCGCATATTTTTAAGACCATGCGCGTCGTTAAGACAGAAAGCCGGAAGCCAGGGCAACTCGATTTCGCCCGCGCCGCTTGGCCCCGACATACATGGCCCGATCGGCCTGACCGATTAACGCGTTAAGATCCTCGCCGTCCTCCGGAAAGGTCGCGATCCCGAGGCTTGCCGTCACCCGGATGAAGATGGTCCCCTCGTCTCCCCCATCCCGAGCGGCAGCGTACGGATGATACCTACACGCTTCATGCTCAAGCACACTGCGAATGCGTTCCGCCAGTCGCAATGCTTCCTCGGCCGTCGTCTGGGGAAGCACCAGCAAAAATTCTTCACCACCGTAGCGGCAAAATAAATCGTTCGCTCGGATATGGTGTTTGATCCGGCGTACTGTTTCTTTTAATACTTCGTTCCCCGCTTCATGCCCGAACGTATCGTTTACCTTTTTAAAGTAATCAAGATCGAGCATGATCACACTGAGCGGTTCATTGTGTTCGGCCGCTTTTTGCAGCATGCCTTCCAGTGATTCATACACTGCGCGGTAAAGCGGAATCCCTGTTAGTGCGTCACACAAACTGGAGCGTTCATCCCGTTCATAGACCATCGCCCGCTGGATAGCCGGCACCGCATAAACCGCCATCATTCGACCCAGTTGTTCTTCTGTTTCGCTAAACGGATGTCGTGTCACGCGACAGAGACTGATCCATCCAAGCTCCACCACAGCCTCTGGTTCACTAACATCTTGTAAGGGCAGCACCAGCGCTGCTTTCACCTCGGCAAAGGGGGCGGGTAACGGCGCATGATGAACCGCCCCATCGTCGAAAATAAATCGTCCGCTTGGATATGTTTCAGTGATCTCCCGTAAAAGGTTGGCCTGCGCCGCCGGTAATTCTGTGAGATGATCGGGGTTATCGGCCTTATCCTGATCACCGTAACACTGAAAAGAATCCGCCTTCAGACAGACCATCATCCGATCATATTCGATGATGGAACGCAGGGCATCATTTAGGTAGTGAAGGACATCTGTTAAGCGACGCGCCTCAAATAAGCGCTTACTGAGCTCGTGTACGCGTTTGATATTGTGAACGAGATAATATAGTTCATAATAATACCGTGTGAGATAGATGATCACAATGAGCGGGAGCGCCAGGGCGATCCCCCAAGTGAGGCTTAAGTTATCCGTAATCCAGTACGAAAGTTCACCGTAAGCAACGGAGATAAGAGCACTGCCAGCGATCCACCCGTAAAGAGGGGTGAGACGTATCGGCTGATGATAAATCAAACGGCTGTAAAAAATCACCAGTAAAACATTGGTACTGTAAAAAACAAAGGCAAACAAAAAACCGCGCAGGAGATCAAACACCCCTACATGATCCGGCTGTATGGTACCACCTGCCCAGACATAACTTAAAACGGCTGCGACATAAGCCCAGCCGTAAATATTTTGCAGGTAGACCCAGCGATGGAGGCTCACACCCCGCTGGTACAGTCTGAAAAATAGCGCGATCCACAGCCCAAGAAACGTCCAGAACGTCCCAAAAGATAAAAACATCGGGATCAGTGCTGCCAATGACAGCGTCAAATCGATTCGTCCAAGACGCAAGGGATTTAAAAACATAACGACTAAAAAAATTAAATAATATAAAAACAGGGGGTAATCAAAACGATCCAGATGCACATTCCAGTCTGTAAAGCCTGGTATCATCACGGTATGACCGAAAAGGATCACGCCATACAGCAAAACAAGGAGTATATATCCGACGTAGTGTCTGATCTCCCGCACCTGTTTGCGACCTCCCGTCTTCATCCCCCCTATTTTAACAAAAAAAAAGAAGGTGCGCATCCTTCTCCACGAACTTCCTGTTTAACTTTTTGTTTATCTTTTGCTCATCTCATCTCATTTCCATACATCTTCCTACGCCCATCTTCACGTCTTCTACCGTATCCATGCATCTGCCGTATCCATGCATCTGCCGTATCCATGCATCTAACAATCGTACATACATTTATATTTGTACCGTTTCTTAGCATCTTCCGATTATAGTTTTTTCCCGTTTCTCTCTTTACATTACATTTCTTCTTTTTTTACCGTTTTCAGCACCTGTCCATACCGCCGCATGAGTTGCCTGATCAACCGTCTCGTTTCTTCCCGACCTGTCTCATCGATGACGATCACCTGAAGCGGTTCTCCGATCCAGTATGCTTTACGTACGATCCGCCCCACCTCATCTTCCAGCCGTTCTACCTGCCTGGACTCATCCAGTACCATCACATAAGCGCGGGGCGGCATCTCCTTTTTCAACCCCCCCTGCCAGAAAAATGAGATGACAAAAAGCGCCCACAGTACACATGCAACGTACATTGCCCACATTGCCGCTCACCTCGCCACAAAAGCGCTTTCTTCATTCTATCTTATGCGCTCCCGGGTCCCTGTGAGAAGGCTTTTTTCTATGTGACCAGAATGCTCCTAACGCTCCAGATCATTCCACCCATTTTGTAAAGCCCGTACGATGAGCTGTTTACGATCATTGATGTTTAATTTGGAAAGAATATTGGATATATGATTTTTAACGGTCTTATCGCTGATGCCGAGCGCATCTCCGATATCCCGGTTGGTCAGACCCCGGGCAATCAGACGAACGACTTCCCGCTCGCGATCGGTGAGCATGTCCCACCCGTCATGTCGGTCGACCTCAGTATGCACATTCGCTCCATACGTATGAAAGTGGTGCAGCCTACGAACTTCTTTAATCACCATCGGTGTCACCCGCGGATGGATGTATCCCTGTCCAGCCGCTACAACCCGAATCGCCTGGATCAGCGTATCGCTGTCCACTTCTTTTAAGACGTAACCGCTAGCGCCCTGACTGAGCGATTTGTATACATACTGTTCGTCATCATGGATCGACAAAATAATCACTTTTGTCTCCGGGTAGTGTTCATGTATTTTTTGCGTTGTTTCCACACCACTTAAGATCGGCATGTTGATATCCATGAGGACGACATCGGGATGGAGTTCTGCCACTTTCTTAAGCGTCGTCTGTCCGTCGCTGGCCTCTCCGACGACCTGTATATCGGGCGTCATCGACAAAATTTTTCTTAATCCTTCTCGAAAAAGTTGATGATCGTCAGCAATGAGTACAGTGATCTGTTCTTCTCGCATTTCTTTATTCCCTCATTATCTTAGTATGTTCGTACAGCAGAAGTCCATATATGGGTTCAAACGCCTGGGTTCCATCGATCACGACCATGTGCGTCTCCCGCCGTGTCTCGCGCCATGTCTCGTCTTGGGTTCATTGTCAGTATTTATGTAATGCGTTCGGTACAATGTTCAGGTATAAAGTTCTGGTATAATACTTAGGCACAATGTTCAAACACAATGTTCAAGCACAATGTTCAGGTATAATGTTCAAGTAGATTCATCCAGCACCGTGTGATCGCCTTGATGGGGCACTTCGATCAAGATCGTCGTACCTTCTCCTGGCGCAGATTGTATGTCGATGTTCCCTTTGAGCAGCTTGACCCGCTCACGTATCCCTAAAAGGCCAAAACTACCCTGATGCGCCACTGACCGCGGATCGAACCCGCGTCCGTTATCTTTAATTTTGAGGCGCACTTTGAGCGGCAAGAATTCAAGTACGACATGGGCCAGCGTGGCCCCGGCATGTTTGGCAATATTATTCATACTCTCCTGGATCATACGAAACAATGCCACCTCCATCAAGGAAGGGAGACGTTCTACTTTCCCTATGACGGCAAAATGTGTTATAAATGGATATTTCTCATTGTACGTCTCTATAAATTTTTGTACCGTCGGAACGAGACCGAGATCATCCAGCGCCATAGGGCGCAAATCGTAAATAATTTTGCGCACATCGGCCAATGATTCACGTACAACATGTTTTAACATACTGAGCTCTTCGCGCACTTCATCCAGCCGCCCCTGATCGAGCGCTTTTGCGGCAATGTCAGCACGGATGATGGCATGGGCCATCGATTGCGCTGGTCCATCATGCATCTCCCGCGCGACGCGCCGGCGTTCTTCTTCCTGCGCTTCGATAATCTTCATACCAAAGAGCTGACCGGATTCGGCGGAAGCAAGCGCTTCCGTCATACGCGCGATATCTCCCTGCAAATACCCTAACACGACGCTCACCTGCGTTAAAAGCTTGTCGGCTTTATCGATGGTGCGATTTAAATTTTTCAGGCGAAGCTCGAGTTCATCGCGACGGTTGCGGAGTTCCCGCTCTTTTTCCTGGCTGACGGTGAGTTTGATCTGGGCGCGATGCGCTTCATCATACGCTTCACGGATATCTTTTTCGGAAAAACTCGTAAAATTACGGCTGACTTCCATTAGGCGGCGGCGCAATGCTATGTACGTCTTTTCCAGACGATCGTTTTCCCGGATATGTAGCTCGACATCACGACGAACCGTCTCTAACTCCAGACGCAACTGTTCCGCCTCTTCCCGCGCCTGTTCTGCAATTTCATAGATTTGATCGCGACTGGACTCCATGGTGGCAATCGCCCGTTTGATAACCCGGTCCAGTGCACGGCTCGCTGCATGATATGCAGAATCACCCATTTTTGCTCCTCCGAGCCCTTTTCTACTATTTTAACATACATCGGTCGACAAGTCTCTACGCCATAAGCCATATTTTTGCAATTTTCTTTAGGATAGTTTTCCCATGCAAAAAGGCCCTGCAGGACCCGATGTTTTATGCTTTATGCTTTATGCTTTATGCTATCTGCCATCTGCTGCCATCTGCCTCGGCTTAAGCTGACGACAGCCGACCACTCGGCGCGGAAGTTCGGCGCGGAGTTGCGGCAGAGAAGCACACATCGGGACCCTATCAGGGCCATCTTTGCCTATTTAACATGTCTTAGATTTTTCTTAGATTCTTCTTAGATTTCTTCCTAGCTCAATTATTACTGTCCAATCACAGGGGCCGACTCCCACTGTTTGATGCTAGATTTTCGTAACATAATATCGAGATTTTAACGACATGATCAGGCTTTAGCGTGCCATGGATGTGGCGGGGACCGTCAGGCAAAGGAGGTCAGCGCCTTGGCCTGTTTTTTTAACGTGTCGACCATATCCGTCTTCTCCCAAGGAAGGTCGAGGTCACTCCGCCCGAAGTGTCCGTATGCGGCCGTCTGCCGGTAGATCGGGCGGCGCAGATCAAAGCGGCGGATGATGCCAGCTGGACGCAAGTCAAAATTGTCTTCCACCAATCGCACCAAGTCTTCATCGCTTAACGTGCCCGTACCAAACGTATCGACGCGAATCGATACCGGGCGGGCCACACCGATGGCATAGGCAATCTGGACTTCGCAGCGCTTGGCAAGCCCGGCTGCGACGATGTTTTTGGCGACGTGTCGGGCAGCGTACGCCGCCGAGCGATCGACCTTGGTCGGATCTTTCCCGGAAAAAGCGCCGCCGCCGTGTCGGGCATAACCGCCATATGTGTCGACGATGATCTTGCGCCCCGTGAGTCCCGCATCGCCTTGCGGGCCACCGATCACGAAGCGCCCGGTCGGATTGATAAAGTACCGCGTCTTCTCGTCGAGATATTCGGCGGGAACGATCGGCCGGACGACGTGTTCGATGAGGTCACGGCGAATCGTCTCCTGCGTCACCTCCGGATCGTGCTGAGCGGAGATGACGATCGTATCGATGCGGCGTACCACGTCGCCCTCGTATTCCACCGTCACCTGCGTCTTTCCATCGGGTCTGAGATAAGGCAGTGTACCGTTTTTACGCACTTCTGCCAGGCGACGCGCCAAGCGGTGGGCGAGTGATATCGGAAGCGGCATAAAGTCAGGCGTCTCATCGTCGGCGTAGCCGAAGACGAGCCCCTGATCGCCAGCACCGATCGCTTCAATCTCTTCTTCTGACATGAGCCCTTCCCGTGCTTCCAGCGCACGGTTCACCCCCTGAGCGATATCCGGGGATTGCTCGGTAATGGAGGTCAAAACGGCGCACGTCTCCGCATCAAAACCGTACTTGGCCCGAGTATAACCGATCTCCCGCACCGTCTCCCGTACAATATGGGGTATGTCAACGTAACTCGTCGTCGTCATCTCGCCGGCGACGAGAACGAGCCCCGTGGTCACCGCCGTCTCAATCGCCGCGCGCGCATTGGGGTCCTGCGCCAGTACAGCGTCCAAGATCGCATCGCTGATCTGGTCACACATCTTATCGGGATGACCTTCGGTTACGGATTCTGAAGTAAACAGGTGACGACCTTTGGCTATCGTCATCTGCGCCGCCTCCCTTCACATGTTCCTATTCGTGCTACGCTGAAATAAGATGCGATATTGCATCATCGGATGGTGCCGCAATCCGGCATGGGGTCTATTCGTTCTTTACGCCTCATATCACCGGTAACGCCATATATCACCGGTGACATCTTTGTATCACAGGTGACGTCGTATATCACCTACAGTAGGCTTATAACATAAAAAAAGCGCCACTCCAAACGAAGGGGCTGTCACCGCAAACAGCACGGATAGCGCAGCAAGCGCAGAGTGCACAGAACGCGCAGAAAAAGCAGAGAGCGCATACACTGTAACGTTCGCGGTGTCCTCTTACGGTTGCCCCAGCCTCTGTGCAGGAGCTTTGGCGCATGAAACGTCATGTCCACACGGCCTTGCACTTTAAGTGCATTCTACCGAAGATGGGAGGGGTTGTCAAGGTATGATCAACGCACCGGCCAGATTTTGTTTATAAGCGTCATGACCTCCGCGCGTGTCGCCATGCCCTGCGGCCTAAACGTTCCATCCGGATAGCCGCTCAGGTAGTGTAGACTCGCGATGATACTCAGATCGTTGGCATACCAGGCCTCTTTCGAAACATCGGAAAAAAGCGAGGCAAGAGCGCTCGGATCGCCATTCTGCTTCGTAAAACCGGAATCTGGCGTCTGCTTAAGTGCCCGCGCTAAGATATTAACGAGCTCAGACCGAGTCACAAAAGCATCGGGACGGAGCGTCCGATCCGGATACCCGCGCATCAGATCGAGCTCATAAGCGGTCTGAAGTTGGGCAGCCGCCCAGTGATTCACCGGTACATCCTTAAAAATAAATTCCGACGGGCGTTCAGAGAGAGGCGCATTCAGCCGCCCAGTGAGCATGACGATGAGCTCGGCGCGCGTCACCGGCTGATCGGGACGAAAGCGACCATCTGGATAGCCGCTGATCAAGCCCGCTTGAAACATCGCTTCAATCGATGGACGCGCCCAGTGCGTGCGAATATCGGTAAACGGGCTGTCTATCTGTCGGGCGGTGAATGTGAAAAACTGTCGTTCAACCTCCGAGACGCTGATCAGCACACTGTACATCCCGGAAGTGAGGCTTAAGACCGTTCTTCCGTTTCCTCGATCACCGACGATGATCCTCCGTTCTATATTGCCAATCTGCTTCTGTTCAGCGCCTTTTTTCTGAAGTTTCAAGGTAAGCGTCGCATTGGGTCTTAGTTCGCTCCATGCAAACTCGATGTATACGTCTTTGGGAACATCGAGCCATACGTACAACCGCTCATCCGGACGTTCAAAGTAGCTGTACCATACTGTCCCGAGTTGCAAGAATGGTGCTTGCTCCGGACGGAGCGGTCGTTCATCGGAAAGAGCGCTCCCACCGGTTTTAGCCTCTGGATCCGGTGGATCAAGCCGGAGACCTAAGCGGTATTCAGCGTTCACACCGACCTGTGTGAAATTCTCAAGACCGATCAAGATCGTTTCACCTTGCCTGACATCGATAACCGTTTCCTCATATAAAAGTCCGATCGTCGGTCCGTTTTCATCGATGCGCTTTAAATCTTTTCCTTTTTGTACATACAGCACGAGATCAAGCGAAGGATCGTCGCTTTCGGCATAGATCGTGAGACGACCGCTGACAGGTGCCGTGTAGCGAAACCAGGCTTTTTCACGGTCATGTGGAAGCGTTCCGACAAGCGGCTGCGCTAAACTTAAAGGCATAGTTTCTTCTATAGGATATGCCTTATCCGGTGTCGAAGACGCTGCATATGGGGATGTGTAAATGGTAAAACGCGGTTTGAGAATGAATAATGCTTGAGATGAGCTTTGAGCGGGTGTGACTAAAGTTAACCGAAAATACGCTTTCGCCTTTGACACCGCAAACGTAATATTTTTCCCGTCTGAACCACCTTTTAAATATTGTGTATTCAGTACCTTTCCCCGATCATCGACTTGTTCCATGCGTATCTCGGTACCGCTTTTAAGCCCGGCCTGGCTGAAGGTGATCGTTCCGGCATACGGTGGATCAAACGCATACCAGCGCGCTTCACCCGGTGAAAGACTGAGTCGCACGTCTTTATCGAGGGCGAGAAACGCACTTTTACTCTGAGTCGTATTACCTTTAAGAAGCGGGGGAACACTGCTTGACATAACTGCTTTTAAGGCATCAATACGACCGAAACCGGTGACCCCACGACTGCTACCCGGCACGGGCTCTGCAGTAGCCCGGAGAATATCGCGGATGTCAAGGGCGCTGCGCGTGGGATCCATCTGTTTGACGAGGAGGGCAATGCCTGCGACCTGTGGTGCAGCGAGTGATGTGCCGGATTCCGTCGCATAGGATTTGTCTGAGGAAGGTCCGTTCCTTAAAGCCGTTGTATAGATACCTTCCCCGTAGGCGACGAGATCGACGCCATCACCATAATTCGTATAGTACGTCGGTCGGTCGTTCTTATCCAGCGCCCCGACACCGACGACTGTCGGGTAGGCAGCCGGATAGTGCGTGCGGCTCGCATCGTTACCAGCTGCGGCGATAACGACGACGCCTTTCGCTTCTGCTTCTTTTAAGGCTTCCACCATCTGTGTGCTGTAGACCGGATCGGTGAGCGAAAGGACGATGACATCCGCCCCCTGAGAGACCGCCGCCATAATACCTTCGGCCACAGTGCGGCTGTCACCTCTTCCGAGACTATCGAGCGCTTTGATCGGAATCATTTTTGCCCCCGGCGCGATGCCCGCCACGCCCTGACTTTTACCTGTCGTTTGATCATACGTTCCCTGCCCGACGATGACACCTGCAACCATCGTCCCGTGCCCGTGATCGTCTTGCGGCGGTTTTCCCGGGGTGATGAGGTTAAGACCCGGTAAAAGTCTATCTTTCAGGTCTGGATGGTCGAAGTCAACGCCTGTATCGACGACCGCCACGATCAACCCTTCTCCCGGTCGCGCGCCGAGCTTCTTTCGAATCACATCATGCGCTTCCGGCACATGCAACCGTTCCAAATACCACTGTGTCGACTGCAAGGGCGTCCGTGCTATGGCTGCTGCAGAAAGGGATTGTTGGGAGGCCAACGGAGCGGTCTGAGCGGACGGCTGTTTAGACGTATCTTGGAGGATAGTCATCTCTAAACTTAATCGTATACAGATAATAAGAATTGCAAAAAATATAAGTTTAAATGTTTTATGTTTTTTCATCCGTCTATCGTGCATGATAACCGCTCGTTCTCCTTATGTTAAAGTACATATTTCGTGGCTTATATAGATTTTGCTTGTAACCATAAAGACGGATCGCTCCATAAAAAGTTGCGCACCCATCGCCTCATCGCCCAACATTTTTTGACCGAGTGAAGATTATTTTGTATTCGGCGGCCACGGCCCGGATCCAGCATAGCCCAATCGTTCCTAACATATATATGAAAACGAGCATATCGTACCGGTATCGCACCTGGATCTCGATGATGAGGTGAATACCGGCATAGATGAGGACGATGAAAAGCGGATAGAGGAGCCTTCCCTTTATCGGTACAAACATAAGGCCAAGCAGCATGAGAGCAAAAAGTAAACGTTCATACACAAGTACGATACTCAGCCACTCTCCAGGCGGCTGCCAATCGGCCCATTTCCAGGCTTGATCGACAAATCCCCACAAATACTGTATTTTGGTGACAAAAAACATTAGGAGACCTGGCTCCTTTAATCGCTCGAGTATGAGCGCTCTTTCCACCGCACGTCGGCTTTCTCCCTGCGGATAACTCAACACGAGATCCGCATCTGCTTTTGTAAAATGACCGATAGATTCCCGATTTAGACCGGCTACAAACTTCCATTCCGGTTCATCATTTTTAAGCGGACGGTCGGTTATGTTCAAGGTCATAAGCGTCATACTGACCAGCTGGGTTACGACAAAATAAACTAGGATCGTAAGAAGCGGGGATAGTTTACTGATAAGCCGGGTGAGCGGTGATGGCGGTCCAGGCGCATTAAAATTTGTATCATCTGGCCGCTTTTGTTGTTGTTTTATGCGTCTTATGAAAACGTTAAAGCGCGAGAAGGCCGGATGAAAGGTGTCAGGCATATAGAGCGCGATGAACATATAAAGTAAAAGGGCGATCATGTACACGATGGCCAGCGGACGCAAAAGACCCCCTAAAGCAAGAAAGAGCCCGGAGACGATCGACCATGAAAGTTTTTTCGGAACGGATACACTTTCTATTGCCTGCATCGTAGCAATGAGACTTAGCAGGTAAAAAAATAAAGCGCTGTACTGATTCGTAAGCACGCTCGACATCATGAGCGAACTCGGTTCGATTGCCAAAAAAAGTGCGACAGCTCCTCCAGCGCGCTTTGAAAAAGATGAGGCATGTTTATCCTGTGTCCTTAAAAGTTTGACCGTTAATACGTAGCCGAGTAAGGGTATGAACGCATAAAGCAAAACATGAACCCATTCCATCACTCGATGATCGGGACCAAAAAGACGGTAAAATATACTCTCCCACAGCGCAAACGGAATCTGGTACGCAAAGCGCGTAAAATACGGTGACTTAAGGACGGACAGGTCGCCTCCGGCAATGGATAGGGCAGCCTCGGAGACGGTTAAAAAATCATAGACCGGCATCGTCTCGACGTGGCTCACCCACCATGCTCGAAGTCCTCCTGATAGAAGGACTGCAAACGGCACGACGAATGATGTAGGAAACCGACTGAGCCAGATGACAGCCAAAACAGTCGTTACGGCCATGAAACCACCGCCTACGAGCGGGAGGACAGACGTTTGATCTAAGAATTGAAACGGAAGCGGTGTAAAGGCATGACGATATCGCACGATACCTGAGACTGTGAGCAAAACGAAGCCGATGACGATGATACGAATGAATATGTTTCCCTCATCGATTCGTTTCTTCATCGAATCTCAAAGGCACCCCGTACCATGACGTAGGCATCCGCATCCCCGGTAATAAGAATGCCCCGGCCGTCTTTCGATGGGACGAGCAGCAAATGATTGAGCCCCACTTCTTGCCCGTCTTTCACGTCGATACCGGCTGTAACGTCAGGCAGTCCGTTCCCGCCGTCATTACCGATCGCCACCGCTTTACCGGTTCGGACGATCATCTCCGTTCCATCGCCGCCGAGCAGCTTCTGTCCTTTTTTGAGCTTTACGACGGTATATTTAAACTGAGCGGTCGTTACAGTCGAAGATCCGCCATCGGATGTACCAGACGAGGGGCTCCCGGTTGAAGAAGCGGCTTGTGTATTGTCATTAGCGGTTGCATCCTGTTTGTTGCTTGCGCTTTTCGAGCTTCCTGCAAGTTCACTGCGCAGAGCATTGATGCGTTCATCGACATAACTTTTTGTGACAATTGGATCATCGGCCGATCCGGGGACGAATGATCCGGCCTGTGCTACGAGGCTGATACTGATGAAGACGACGACGAGCAACATCACGCGGGTATACTTGTTCACACGATCCACTCCTTGAGCGATTTTTGTGCTAG
>PEBX01000229.1 GCA_003050645.1 Candidatus Carbonibacillus altaicus | reverse complement strand
TAGATAAAGGTGACCGCGTAGGGGTGCTCGCCCCCAATACACTCATGGCGCTTGAAGCCCATCTGGCCGTACCGCTGGGGGGGTGGGTCCTGGTGCCGATTAACATTCGTCTTAATGCGCATGAAATTGCTTATATATTGGATCATGCCGAAACAAAAGTCCTCCTCGTGGATGCTTCACTGTGGGCGGAGCAAGCCTCTATGCTGAAGGAACGAAAAATGTTACAAGTGGTCATTGTCGATCAACTTGCTTCTTTTGAACCATACGAAGAGAATCAAAAGCTGCTTGCAAGTCGCGGGAGACACGGAAATCACGAGACACACGTAAATCATGAGACATACGCAAATCAAAAGAGACATGAGAAACACGATACACAGACAGATTACGAGAGACCGCCGGGAAATCCCACCCTTTTAAGGGTGGGACGGGCGGCGGTTTTTTTCGTTAGATATATCGTGGTTCTTTAATGGTTGTGCTATGATAAAGATATGAACGGGAAACGATGGAAGCGATCAAAAACGGTAGTGTACAACATCGGTTATCACCTCATCTGGTGCCCCAAGTACCGCGTCGAATCGGTCGGGCACATATCGGAGGAGACCATTCGGAAGTACATCGAAGACCAGAAAGGAAAGTAAGCCGTGAGCAAAGCCGAGCGGATCAAAAACGCCCTTCAGAAGACAAAGGAGCGCAGGGAAACCCAAAGACCTGTCGTATTCCAGCTCAAACTCCAAAATCTATCCAGAAAGAAGGAGGAGAATCTTAGAAGGGCTTTTTTGGAGGCTAAGTGGTTTTACAACTGGTTAGTCTCGGATTTAGAGAGGCTTAACCTCCCGGCCAACAAAGTGGGCACGGTGGAGGTGAAGGTCGGGGACGTTTTCGAAGAGAGGGAACTCGTCTTTCTCGGTTCTCAGATCAAGCAGGAAATAGCCGACAGGTTGAAAGACAACCTTCGGGCACTTTCAAAGCTCAAACAGAACGGCCACAAGGTAGGGCACCTCAAACCCAAGAAGTTTGTGAACTCCGTACCCTTAAAGCAGTACGGCGTAACCTACAGCCTGGACTTTGCCCGAAATAGGGTAAGAATACAGAAACTGGGAAGCTTCCGCGTCCTGGGGCTTCATCAGATCCCTCCCGATGCGGAAATAGCAAACGCCGTTTTGGTGGGGAGACCCAGCGGGTACTACCTTCACGTGACCTGTTACCTTTCCAAAGAGAATTCCCATCGCAAATCGATTGGTGGAGAAGTGGGGATAGACTTCGGGGTTGATTCGAAACTAACCCTGTCCAACGGGATCAAGATAGACTTCGAACTGCATGAGACTCCCAGGCTCAAGCGGCTCCAGAAGAAACTTGCGAAGTCAGAAAAAGGTTCAAAGCACAGAAGAAAAATCCGGCACCTTCTGAGGAGGGAATACGAAAAGATAAAGAGCAGGCGAAAAGACGTCCAGAACAAGATCCTGGCCTTTCTCAAACTCTACGAGAAAGTGGTGTTCCAGGAAGATCTTGTGAAGGGGTGGGCGGCGCTCTTCGGCCGGCAGGTTCACGCCTCGGGGATAGGCGGACTGAAGGCGAGGTTGAGAAACAGCCTCGTGGCGCCTATTCCCGTAGACAGGTTTGAACCTACCAGCCAGGAGTGCTACGCCTGCGGGAAGAGACACAAGCTATCTCTTGCAGACAGAGTCATCAAGTGCGAATGCGGCTGGACATGCGACAGGGACGTTAATGCCGCCATGGTCATCTTGAGAAAAGGGCTTATTCCTCACCCTGATCAGGCCGTAGGGCTGGACCGGCCCGAACTCAAGCCCCCGGAGAGGGAGGCCGCTGCACGGATTTTGGGGGCGAGCCCCTATATCCGTGTAAGCTTTCTTCAATGAAAGGGGAAGCCCACCCTTTCAAGGGTGGGAGGAGGTCACAATTAAGGATGATTGAGTCTTTATCGTAATGCATCTTTATAAAATAAATGACCTATCATATGACCTTATATGTGATGATAAAGCGATCATACATGTGACGGATCATACATGTAACGGATCACGCATGTAACCATACATGTGATTGCATATGCTA
>PEBX01000053.1 GCA_003050645.1 Candidatus Carbonibacillus altaicus | reverse complement strand
AGCCCTCCGTTTTTTATGGAACGGAGGGTTATTTATCCGGCATGGGAACAATACGGTTGATCGTATCTGTTAGGGGCTTCGCTTACGGGTCTACCTTAGGTTTCCGGCCGCTCACCGGTTTGTAGCACATCCACCAGTCGTAGCACTGGATTTCTCCTTTTTTCATCTGCTCCATGCGCTTTCTAATTTTTTCGACCGAGTCGGCCGGGGAGACGAAGACGTTAGCGCCAATCCATTCGTTTTGCGGCCAGTTGGCCGGGGTGGAGACGTCTTCTGCGGTGGCCACACGCAAGGCGGAGACGGTGCGGACGATCTCCGGAATATTGCGTCCGACATCCATCGGGTAATACAGGATGGTACGGATGACACCTTTTTCATCGACGATAAAGACGGCGCGGACGGTGGTGGGTTTTCCGTGCGGGAGCATGTTCAGTTTTTTGGCGAATTCCCCCAGTGGGTCGGCGATAATGGGGAAAGTGATGGCCACACCGAATTTTTGCTGAATCCATTCCGTCCATTTGAGATGGGCATAGACCTGGTCTACGGAAAGGCCGATGAGTTCAGTGTTCATGCTCTGAAATTCTGGTAGATGTTTCTGGAACGATAAAAACTCGCTCGTACAGACCGGGGTAAAGTCGCCGGGGTGGCTGAAGAGCACGAACCATTTTCCAGCATAATCATCTGGCAGATTTTTGTGACCGTGGGTCGTTTCCACGCGCATTTTAGGAAACGGGTCGCCGATTACGAGCGGCGCTTTTGGTTCAAAGCCGAGACAGATCTTTTGTTCGTCCAGCTTAACGTCCATTTCTCCCATGCATAAGGCTCCTTTCTCACGGATCTTACGCTTAAGCCTATGCAAGGGAGCGCCGGTGTGTGACCGGTGCCTTACTTACGTTTGTGAGCCCGTGCTATTTATGCAACTGTTTATGACATCGTGTGCCGTTTCGTCCCTTACTTACGTTTGTGAGCCCGTGCTGTGATGAGCTGAAGGACGGAGGAGAGGGCTTCCACAGCTTTTTGTTCGCCGTATGGTTGCTGGGATTCCAAAACCGTATGCCGCGCCTCGTAGAGCTTAAGCGTAGCGTCCAAAAGGCGTCGTCCGCCGTCTTCTCCGGCCAGCGCTTCATCCGAAAGGACGTGGGCAAAACCCTGGCGTTCAAAAGACGCCGCGTTTTTCAGCTGGTCGCCGCGGCTTTGCGCCAGAGAGAGGGGGACGAGGAGCATCGGTTTTTGCATATAGAGGAGCTCGAAGATGGTGTTGGCCCCAGCGCGGGATATGACGAGGTCGGCGGCTGCCAGGAGATCGGGCATTTCTTCGCGGGCAAAGGCCAGCTGACAGTAGCCGGGGCGCTCAAGTTCCGGGGCGAGGTTACCTTCGCCGGTTAGATGGATCAATTGAAAGTGGGCCAGAAAATCATTCAGCGCTTGTCTTAAAGCGCTGTTGATGCGCCTTGCGCCGAGTGATCCTCCGACGATGAGGAGGACCGGTTTGCGCGGGTGAAAGCGGCATATCTCAAACCCTTTTTCGCGCCGCCCCTGAAAGATTTCCGGCCGGACGATCGCTCCGAAATAGTGGACTTTGTGTTCGGGAAAAGCAGTCTTGGTTTCGGCAAAAGTGACGATGATATCACTGGCAAAGGGCGCAGAGAGGCGATTGGCAAGCCCTGGGGTGAAATCGGATTCGTGGATGATGGCGGGTATACCCAAGAGCCTGGCCGCCCAGATGACGGGCACGGCAACGTAGCCTCCTTTGGAAAAGACGAGATCGGGCTTAAAACGTCTGAGTGAGCGGTGCGCATCGAAAAGACCTTTTATCACCCGCCCCGGTTCGCGCACATTCTCAAGTGTCCAGTAGCGCCTGAGCTTGCCGCTAGCAATGGCCGTGTAAGGTACCTGGGGAAAGGTCGCCTCGACCAGTCGACGTTCGATCCCTTTTTCCGAGCCGATGTAAAAGACGTCATGGCCGTCACGTAAAAGATGAGGGATAAGGGCAAGGTTGACCATCACATGTCCGGCGGTACCGCCGCCGGTAAAGACGATGCGCATGACGTGCCTCCTTTCCGAAAAATGCATCCAAAAACGCTCTTTTCATTATGCCACAGGAGGAGCCTGGGGAGAAATGTTTTCCTTGGTGTCATCTTGTGGTGTCATCTTGTTACCGGGCGATTCATTGAGGCCTCATGTGGTCGAGCCCCCTGCGGCGTGATATAATGATGGTAGAGGTGTTGCCTGTGAAAACGATTCGCGACCCCGTGCATAATCTCATCCAGTTTTCGGAAAAAGATGAGTCCATCATCTTGCGGCTCATCGATACGCCGGAATTTCAACGGCTGCATCACATCCGGCAGCTCGGGCTTTCTTTTTTGACGTATCCCGGGGCGACGCATACGCGTTTTAGCCATTCCTTAGGCGTGACCCATCTTATGCGTCGCTTTTTGGATCAGCTCTCGACGCGTGCTCGAGAACAGGATGAGCAGGATCTTAAGGCGGCTTTAAAGGACGGGCGCATGCTCGCGCTCGCCGGGGCGCTCCTGCACGATGTCGGTCACGGTCCTTTTTCCCATGCTCTGGAACAGGTGACACAGATCCGCCATGAGCGCTTAAGCCGTGCCATCATTACCGGCCCGACGCGTATCCGCGAATATCTGGAGGCTTGGGCGAGTGGGTTTAGCGAGGAAGTCGCGGATCTTATCGGCCGGACGCATGCCAATCGCGCGGTTGTGAAGCTGCTTTCGAGTCAGCTCGATGTCGATCGCCTCGATTATTTGTTGCGCGATGCACTGATGAGTGGGGCGCGTTATGGTGCCTTGGATTTAGAATGGTTAATCCACACGCTAAGGATGGGTGAGGTGGACAATCCGGACGGCACGAAGAGCACGGAAGTCGGCCTCGATCTCAACAAGGGGCTTTCGCTCGCAGAAGATTTTATGATGGCGCGCTTTTACATGTACAATCATGTGTATTTACATAAGACAACGCGTGCCGCAGAGCTCATGGTTCGCCACGTGCTGCTTCGGGCGTACGAACTGACCATCGATGGTGAAAAGCTCCTGCCGCCAGCGCTCGCCGAGCTCATTGTGCACAGGGACGCACCGGAAGAAGTGATCGAAGCGTATCTTACGCTCACCGATGCGACGCTCTGGTCTCATTTTTTTGCCTGGCAGGAGCACCCCGATCCGGTGCTCTCCTACCTCAGTCGGGGGCTGATCGGCCGGAAACTTTATAAAAGCGTGCCGTATCCGGAGCATCTCTCGCCAGCCACTATTTATGAGCTGCAGGTAGAAGCAGCAAAAGTTGGCGAGCGCCTAGGATTACAACTTCCCGCAAAATACGCGCTCTTTTTTGATGATGAATCGAGTATGGCTTATAAAGATCCGTATATTTTAGGTTCTTCGCGTATGCGGCATCGAACGTTTAAAGGGGTGCCCGCGCGTCAGTCTCATGAGGTGCTTACGCCGGAACGTCCGGCGAGTCAACCGGAAATCACGCAAGGTGAAGATGAAGCGACGGAGGCGGTGTATTTGTTCGATCGGGAGGGAAAGGCAGTCGAACTTTCCGAGGCTTCGAATCTCATTCAGTTTTTACGGGGCAAAGCACTGCGTTTGCGCCGGCTTTATGTGCCGGAGGCGTTGCGCGACTGGCTGAAAGGTCGCCTTGAGAACATGGCATAAACCGGCCTTTTCATCCGGCATCGTGTGCTTTAAGGTCAAAGACCGGAGAAAAAACCAACGACAGGCGGTGTTAAACGTTCAAAGACGTAAAAAATAAAAGATGAGAGAAGAGAAAGGATGAATCACGATGTACGATGCGTTTCAGGGAACATTTACGGTTCTCAAACTTTTAAGCCAAGGCCCGGTGACTGGTCGGAAAAAATTTCAAAAAATTGTTCATCTGCTGCAGACTCAGCGCGCGGCCATCCCCTTTCAATTTACGTATCATCATTACGGACCGTATGCACCTGCGCTGCAGGAGACGCTGGATCGTCTGGTAGAAAGTCACATGGTCGAAGAAGTCCACACGTCCGGCGGGTTTGAGTATCGCCTGACGGAAGACGGGGAAGGCTTTTTAAAGCGGCTCGAGCAGGACGGGTATCATCTGGCCTTCGATGAGAAACTTTTTTCCACACTCGTCGGTAAACCTGCGACGTTTCTGGAAGTGTTGAGCACGTATGCGTACTTCCGCGAGCAAGGTCTTTCGGCGGAACAGGCGCGTCAAAAAGTTCAGCTACTTAAAGCGCACTTAAGTGAGCATCTGCCGGAGGTGCAGGCGATGTATACGTCCGTATTTGAAACAAGGCCGTAAATTTTAATCCAAGCTTGTCAATCGCGTTGGTCAATGGCTGCTTGCCCGGTTTTTTGCACTCTGTTTCGCCGGATCAACTGTTCCTGTACTATTGTATTAAGCTTAGAAATCATATATACTGATAATGAAGATGCAAGTTCTGTACTAAACGACGGACCAACCTGTATTGATACAGAAGGGGTGATCGTGATGGCGTCCATCCGTAAGCTGGAGTGGAAAGTGGGGGGTCAGCAGGGGGAAGGGATTGATTCCACCGGCGAGATCATGACCAAAACACTTTTCCGCTACGGCTATTATGTGACGACGTACAAACAGTTTATGAGTCGTATCAAGGGCGGACATACGAACTACAAGCTGAGAGCGACGGAGCATCCGACGCGGCATGCTGGTGATGATGTGGATATTTTGATCGCGCTCGATGAAGAGACGCTTACGGTAAACCGAAGTGAACTCGTACCCGGGGCAATCGTTATCATGGAAGGAAAAGACGTCAACATCGCTGAGGTCGAAGATTATATCTTGGCTACGTTTCCTTTGAAAGCGATTGCAACGGAGCTTGGGAACCCGCTGGCCAAAAACATGATCGCGCTGGGCATGACCGGTGCGCTTATCTCGCTGCCAGTCGAGGAGTTTTACACGTTTATCGAGGAACAGTTTGCAAAAAAAGGAAAAGCGGTGATCGACTCCAATAAGGCTGCCGTCGACAAAGGTTACAGTCTCGTTCAAGAACACCTCAAGGATCACGTAAAAACGTTGGAAGCCGTTCCGAAAAACCCCGACCGGCTATACATCTCGGGTAATGAGGCGACAGCTTTCGGGAGCTTTATGGCCGGTTGCCGTTTTCTTTCCGCCTATCCGATTACGCCGGCCAGCGAGATTATGGAATGGATGAGTGTACACCTCCCGGCCGTGGGTGGAACGATTATGCAGGTCGAAGATGAGATTGCCGGGATTACCTTTGCTATCGGGGCAAGCTTTGCCGGGGCACGAGCGATGACTTCGACCTCCGGTCCGGGTCTTAGCTTAAAGACCGAAGCGTTTGGTCTGGCGGCGCTGAGTGAGACGCCGATCGTCATCGTCGATTCTCAGCGCGCGGGTCCTTCGACGGGGCTGCCGACCAAACACGAACAAAGTGATCTGTATCACATGCTTTTCGGAACGCACGGGGAGATTCCGCGCATCGTGCTTTATCCGAGCTCCATCGAAGATGCCTTCTATGTGGCGGCGGAAGCGTTCAATCTGGCCGAGATGTATCAGTGTCCGGTCTTTGTCGCGCTCGATCTGGCGCTTTCTATGAACCGAACGACGACCCCGCGCATCGACGCTTCGCGCGTCGTTATTAACCGCGGTAAAATCGTGACGCCCGAAGAAGCACAGAAATACGGTGAGTTTATTTTCAAGCGCTACCGCTTTACGGAAGATGGGATCTCGCCGCGGGCGCTTCCAGGGAACCCGTACGGTGTGCATACGACGAGCTCCAACGAACACGGCGAAGACGGTTATATCACGGAAGATCCAGAGATCCGCACGAAGATCATGCAAAAACGTCTGGGTAAAATTAAGACCGCCCGTCTCTCCCGGCCGTATTACGTCGTAGATGGTGATGCCCCGGTCATGCTCGTCGGGGTCGGCTCGGTGCGTGGGGTGATCGAAGAAGTGAAAGCGCGTCTGGCCGAAGAAGGCATTCAGGTAGGTGGCTTATTTATCCAGCAACTCCATCCGCTGCCGGTCGAGGAGATCGCCCCGTATTTGACCGATAAAACGGTGATCACGGTCGAAAACAACTACTACGGTCAGCTTTTGAACTGGCTTAAGATTCATTTCCCCATTCATGCCTCGTCGCATAAAATCACGCAGTATGACGGCAATCCGTTTAAAGTCGGACGGGTCTATCACGAAGTAAAGGAGTTGATACAAGATGTCCGTCGAACTCAAGCAACCCACGCTTAAAGACTTTAAAGGGGATACGTCGACGTGGTGCCCGGGATGTGGACATTTTAGCGTGATGGCCGGATTGCAGCGGGCGCTTGTAAATCTCGGTATCCATCCGCATGAAGTGATTACGGTCACGGGGATCGGCTGCTCCAGCAAGATTTCCGAGTATACCCGGACGTACGGCTTTCATACGATTCACGGGCGGGCCCTCCCTGTCGCCCAGGGCGCCAAGATGGCCGCACCGGAGATGCATGTGATTGCCGCTGGCGGTGATGGGGACGGATACGGCATCGGTGCCGGACATTTCGTCCATGCCGTGCGGCGCAATATAGACCTCACCTACCTGGTGATGGATAACAGCATCTACGGTCTCACCAAAGGCCAGACCTCCCCGCGTTCGCAGCACGACTTTGTCAGCAAGACGACGATCAAGGGGAACAAGGAATACCCGCTGGATGCGCTCTCTATCGCCATTGCCAACGGCGCGACGTTTGTCGCCCAGGCCTTCTCCGGCGATGTAAAGCGGATGACAGAGATGATCGAAAAAGCGATTCAGCATAAGGGATTTTCCCTCGTCAATATTTTTAGCCCCTGCGTGACGTACAACAAAGTGAACACCTACGATTATTACCGCGATCATCTGGTTACGATCGATGAACCGCTCTCGACGCGGGAAGAGGCGATCCGCGTGCTGAAAGAACACGGTGGCAATGTGCAGGGCATTCTCTTTGTCGAAGAACGTGATGACTTCCAAAAGCAGCTCGGCATTGACTGGAAGATGCGCGATATCGAAAACGGCCCGATGGATGAGCAGATGATCCGTGAACTGGAAAAAGAATTTATGTAAGCGTCAAAAAAGGCCTTCCGTCCCGTCGTTCGGAAGGTCTTTTATCATATTCACGACATTAACCACCTTGGTAACTCGTTAAAAACCGCCCTTGTATATTGAGAAAAAGCACGTTGAGTTCGGCGATCGTATCGGCGATCTCCACTACTTTTTGCATTTCTTTGAAGAACGGTTCTCCTTCCAGTTCCTGAGCGTTCCGGTAAAGGCGGACATAAACCCCTTCCAGCGCGCGCAATCGTTCGGGGATGAGGCCGGAGAGCGTCTCTAACGCCATGGCCAAAGCCTGCCGTTCGTCTTCGTTAAACGCATCCAGCGGTTTGGTGAGTTGGGGGAGCGGTAGGCCGAGCCGCGCATCGATTCGGAGCCGGAAAGCTTGCGGCCGTTCCAAGCTCATCATCTGGGTGATATCGACGGTAGTCGGTGGCGTCCCGTCTTGCAGGGTATCCGGGGACGATTGCTGCGTCGTAAGCTGTATGTTATCCTGCATTCGATGCTGTATGTTATCTTGCATCGTATCCTGTGTCGTATCTTGCATTGTATCTTGCATTGTATCTTGCATTGTATCTTGCATTGTATCTTGCATCGTATCGGGTATGAGTGATGGTGTTTGTCGAGAGCGCATGAGATCATTCCTTTCATTCTTACTTAACAGTATACCACAAAAAGCTTTAATCGCGGCACGTTCCGAAAAGTGCGTGACGTGCAGCACCTTTAAGTCATAAGGAGGCGTACGATGATTGTCGGTATCGGTCTCGATATGGTCGAAATTAAACGGATGGAAGCCGTCTTTACCCGCAAACCGCGCATCGTCGCGCGCATTTTAACGGCACGTGAACAAGAAGGCTTAAAAGGCAATGCGAGACGGCAGATGGAGTATCTCTCCGGACGATTTGCAGCCAAAGAAGCGCTTTCCAAGGCGCTCGGAACGGGGATCGGCCGGTATCTTCATTGGCAGGACGTATCGATCGTGCGCGGGGCACTAGGAAAACCGGAAGTCATCGTCGAACACGACCGGAGCGGTCGACTGCATGGCGTAACCATTCACCTCAGTATCACGCATGAACGGACGCATACGATGGCTGTCGTGATCTTAGAACGCCCGTCGTAAAAGGTGTCATAAAAGTTTGATGATCACCGAATGATACACCGAATGTTGATATGTTTATGCAAACACATTCAAAGTTCTAAATCGAAAAGGTTTGTCTGTCCGAAATAGCATATCTTGCTGGGACGACTCATAAGATGCTCGTGAGTAGAGATCCAAGCACAAGCCTTATGTCGCCGGTGGGATCGAACCACTGTGCGAATGGTATGGGCTGGGTCAGCTGGATCTCTAGATAAGACACGGTAGAGGAGATGAGTCGGCCTTGATACATTGGAAAGAGGCATCTTGGCGGAAGGATCGTCCGGACGGTCGTCCGGGACATATGTTGCAACTGGTGTGGAAGAGCAGATGGTCGCGTACGGCGCTCGTCGTTTTCCTGTTTACGACCCTTCTCACGCTTGGTGCTTGTGGTACGCAAAGCCCGGAGAGAATCGTAAGCGATTTACAAAAAAAGGCCGCTTCCCTGAAAGGGTATAAAGCGAGCGGCGAACTTACGATTGCGAGCGGCGAGACGCCGCTCAATTATAAGGTAGAGGCGTGGTATGAAGCACCGGATAAGTATCGCATAGCGTTGGAGAACGAAACGCAAAACTTAAAACAGATCATTTTGAAAAATGAAGATGGTGTTTTCGTCCTGACGCCGCATCTTAAAAAAAGTTTTCGTTTCCAGAGCGACTGGCCGCAAGGTCATGGACAAATCTATCTATATCAGTCGCTGGTTGAGGCCGTCGTCAGTGACACCGATCGCACTTTTACCAAAACAGAAAACGGGTATCTCTTTCAAGTCAAAGCACAGTATCAAAACCGTATGCTGACCACCCAGCGCATCTGGTTTGAGGCAAAGACGCTTGCGCCCAAACGCGTCGAGGTGATGGATCAGGATGATAAAGTGCTCGTCACGCTTGTGTTTCATGCGTTTACATTGAATCCGAAGTTCAATAACGATGATTTTTCACAGGAAAAAAATATGGCTGTCGGGGAGGATCTCGCCGTTCCGACTGCTGAGATGAACCTCCCCTCGACCTATATGGAGCCCCAGTACCGACCAGATGGGGTGACGCTTAAAGGGATTGAAGTGAGTCCCTCAGGCAAAGGGTGGCTTCTGACATATGGCGGGGCGTACACGTATACCGTAGAAGAGACGCTTCAGAGTGATCAAATGGTGATGGCGCCGGAAGGCGTCCCGGTGGAACTGGATGGGCAGATTGGGGTTTTGACACAAAACGGTGAGCTGAAAACGCTCCGCTTTACGTATGCCGGGATGGATATAAAAATCATGAGTCAATCTCTTCCGGATGAGGAAATGGTTCGCATAGCCCTCTCGACGATGGTGGAACCCAGTAAATAGACCGAAAAATCATCGATGGTCTGCTTCCTTTTTCTTGTCAGCGGTGTTTTGACTTGTTATGATAGAGTCAAACGCCGTGTCACGAAGGAGTGAGGCCGACCGTGAGCCAGACGCTTTGCCGCCCGACGTATGTGGAGTTGGATGAGGAAGCACTCATCCACAATGTCCGCTTGTTTCGAGCACACCTGCCGCCTGAGACGGAGATCATCGCCGTCGTTAAGGCGAATGCCTACGGGCACGGTATCTTTGAGATCGTTCAGGCGGCGCAGACAGCAGGTATTCACCGTTTTGCCGTGGCCACGGTCGGCGAAGCGCTGGAACTCCGGGCTGCGGGGTTGACCGACCCCATCCTGGTGTTCGGGCCTTGGGAAAGCGATTGCGTGATCGATGCGCAGGCACAAAACATTGCGCTCACCGTCTACGATACATCCCAGCTGGAACGGCTCAAAGCAGCGCTCTCGCCTTCACTTTCGGCGCTCAAAGTGCATCTTAAGATCGATACGGGCATGCATCGGTACGGTTTATCGGAAGAAGAAACGATCGCAAGCGTCGCAGAAGAACTCGCCCGTTGGAACAAGGTGGCTGTGGAAGGGCTTTACAGCCACTATGCCGACGCCGATGATCTCACGTCGACGTACAGCGACGAGCAGTATGCGCGTTTTTTAAAGATTTATGAGCGCTTACGCGCGCAAGGGCTTTTGCCGCCGCTTGTACACTTAAGCAACAGCGCCGGGGCCATGCGCTATCCGGAGCGCAGTTTTCAGGCCGTACGTCTGGGAATCGCGCTCTACGGTCTTCCGCCGGAAGAAGGCCTGGATCAAACGTTTGGATTTGCGTTGCGTCCCGTGTTGCGTCTCAAATCCGAGGTGGTGCAACTCAGGACGCTTGCCCCGGGAGAGACGGTAAGTTATCATCGTCTCTACACGACACCGTCCGAGCGGCGTATTGCCACCATCCCGATCGGCTACGGTGACGGGATGAGCCGACGTCTTTCGCAGGTGGGTGAAGTCTTAATTCGGGGTGAACGTGCTAGAATCGTTGGTAGAGTGACGATGGATGCCATCATGGTCGATGTGACGCATCTTCCTCTTGTGCGTCAAAGCGATGAAGTCGTTCTGATCGGAAGACAGGGTGCGGAAGAGATATCTGCATTGGAAGTCGCCCGCTGGCTGGATACGAGCCATTATGAGGTCACGACGGCGCTCGCTCATCGTCTGCCCCGCCTTCTTAAGCACGCTGAGACGCGTGAGATTTAGGAGGTTCATTGCGAAAGCGATCGTAGATTGGTACAATGAATGCAGATTTTATTGAGTACGGGTCTTCTGGAGGTGCGTCTTGTTGTCACGTAAAGAAGAAACAAAGCAAATTATCGTCGATATCCCGGATGAGCTGCTGAAAGAGATCGACGGGCTGATCGCGTCACTCCAAATATCACGCAGCGACTTTATTCACGAAGCGATGCACGAGTACGTTCGGGAAAAGAGGAAGTCGATTTTGCGGACACGCATGCAACAAGGCTACCAGGAAATGGCACGCATCAATCTGCATATTGCAAAGGAAGCAGTTCTGGCGGAGGATGAGGCGGAACTGACCGTACATCGATTGGTCAGCGGGGTGTAGGAATGATCGTCAAACGGGGCGATGTATTTTTTGCGAATTTATCGCCGGTCGTCGGCTCGGAACAGGGCGGGATGCGTCCGGTATTAATTATTCAAAACGATATCGGTAATCGTTTTTCGCCGACAGTGATCGTGGCCGCGATTACCGCTCAAATTCAAAAGGCCAAGCTGCCGACGCATGTAGAGATTCAAGCCAAAACGAGTGGTTTTGAACGGGATTCCGTGGTGCTGCTCGAGCAGATTCGGACCATTGATAAACAGCGTCTGACCGACAAGATAACCCACCTCGATGATGAGGTGATGGCGAAAGTCGACGAAGCGCTGATGATCAGTCTGGGACTCGTTGATTTTTAACGTTCGTTTCCATATCCTTCCTTCTTCCTATGAACAAAGTCGACGGTTGTGCCGATAGAAAAGATAAACGGACTTTATCTCGGTGCGGCGTGCCGTCGCCTTTTGATGTAGGGAGGAAGGACAGAAGGTGCAGAAAACAAACTGGAAAGATCATGTAAAAAAGGCTGGGATGATGCTCGGTCGCGCCGCGCGGAGCGGATGGCGGTGGGTCGTACAAGCCGTACGTCACGTCATGTCCTGGCTTCGGCAAAAACGCGAAGCCCAACATTTAGCACACCACACAGACGGTGCGGTAAAAGTTGAGAACAGGGCGGTGGCAGGGGCAAAGACGCAGGTTGCCTTTCGCGACTCACTCATGTTCCGCATGCTGCTGCGTGTTTTTTTGGTCATCGTGCTCATGGCGATCGGTCTTTTGGGCATCGTCTCACCGTATGTGACGAAAAAGATGGAAGACCAGATTTATATACAGATGTCCAATCGTGCGGTCAACATCTTGGCGCGTCTGCAGTCGTACAATGAAAACATGCTGGATACGGTAACATCTGTCGCCCAGTCGTTCGGAAAGCTGGAGACGGAAAATGATGCCATGTTGACATTTTTAAATATTAAGTCGAGTTCGAAACGTCTCAAAGAATTGCTTCTTATTGATACCGAAGGCCGGGTCATCTCCCGGATGGGTTTTGCCGGTGAGGTCACGAACGACACAGAGAAGCCGTTTAAAGATCACCCGTTTTTAACCAAAGGGATCGATAAGGCCGGATATATCAGTCCGGTCCAGCCCAACAAAAGCATTTCGACCATGTTTGAGATCAATTATGCCGCTCCATCTTTGGATATCTTTGATCGGGTTCGTTATGTGCTGGTGGCCAAAAGCAACCTGCAACTCATCTGGCCGTCTTTGCGCGGCACAAGCCAAGATGATCTCATCGCTTTTTTGGTGAGCCCTGATGATTGGGTGGCGGCGAGCGACGATGAAGCGCTCATGAATGCACAGATGCGCGATGCGTCGGGCAATGTCTTACCGTATGAATCGTGGAGCCGGGAGAGACTGAAAAAAGACGGCGCTTATCAAGACTATGTGGAGCACCGCTTAGATGTGAACCTCGGGTCAGTTAGGACCTTAAAGACCCATAATGCCTGGGGTGAGCCGGTACTTGCGGCATATGCCGTCGATCCTTCAACCAAGATCGCGGTATTTGTAGAAACACCGCTAAAAACAGCGCTAGGTCCGGCTCAGGCGGTTTCACGGATGATGCTCTGGATGATCGTCATCGGACTTTTGCTCGTTGTGGCCGGCGCGTATTTTTCAGCGCGTGCTGTGACCGTGCCGATGAGAGGACTCCTTCAGGCGACGACGGCCATCGCCGCAGGCGATCTCACTGTCCGGGCGGCGCTCGAGCGCCGGGATGAGATGGGACTTTTAAGTCGTTCGTTTGATCGTATGACAGAAGAATTAAAACAGATGATTCAATCGGTCGGGGAGACGGCGCTTAAAACAAGAGAAACGGCTGTTCATCTGGCAGACGTCTTCGAAGAGGTCACACAGGCCAGCGAACAGGTGGCAACGACGATTGAAGAGATTGCTCAGGGAGCAGAAGATCAAGCACTTATCGCCCAGCGCACCGATGAACGCGTGCATCATCTGGACGCACAGCTAGAAAAAGTACGGACGCTCATCCGGACGATCGAAGAGAAAGCGAAAACGACGGATGAGGCACTCCGTGAGACAGATCGTGCTCTTGGACGTATGGCTGAAGGTATGCAGACGGTCAGCGAAAATTCGGAGGAGATGGCCGGGGAAGTGCGCGCATTGAAGGAGAAATTTGCACGCATCAGTAAGATCGTTGCTGCTTCTCAGGAAATCGCCGCCCGCACGAACTTGCTCGCCTTAAATGCTGCCATCGAAGCAGCGCGCGCCGGTGAACACGGAAAGGGTTTTGCGGTGGTAGCTGGGGAAGTGCGCAAACTGGCCGAACAAAGCGCAGCTTCTGCCAAAGATATTGAGCGTATCGTCCGTGAAGTGACGCAGGCCATGCAAAATGTTGTCGAGTCCATTGAGACTTCCGAGCAAGTCGTAGCCAAAGAAGAAAAAGAAGTTGGAAGTACGCGCAAAGTTTTTGAAACCTTAAGTGAAGCGATGCAGGAGGTGAGCCGCTCGGTAGAGGAGATCTCCAGGGCATCCGAAGAAGAAGTCGCCATCTTTCGGGCGCTTGCGGAAGAGGCGCAAAGTTCAGCGGCCTTATCGGAGGAGACGTCCGCCGGAGCAGAAGAAGTGGCCGCTTCATCGGAAGAGACGAGCGCGACGATGAACGATCTTAAAACGCGGGTCCGTGAACTAGAAAAGATGGCCAATGACCTCACAGAACGTATCAGTCGTTTTAAGATCGAGGATTAAATACGATTGAGCAGTTGAGGACGTAAGGACGCGTTTTGCGGCGCGTGGCGCGTAAAGATAAATATCTGTTTTCCTTCGTGCAGTCTGTTTTCCGTAAGGGAAGCAGGCTTTTTTGTGCTTGGCGATAGCGTTTTGGAGGAGCGGTTTGGTAACTTCCGGGTGCTTCGTGTATGATAAGTAAAGCAATGTAAGGAGCGCAAAGCAAGA
>PEBX01000052.1 GCA_003050645.1 Candidatus Carbonibacillus altaicus | reverse complement strand
CATACCCTCCTTTTGTGCGTACGCCCGATCGTGACACACCTTTTTATAACATCGCGTTTCCTCTGAGCGTTCACGGTATCGGCTATCCTATTTCTATCATATTTCACGCAACCGTACAACATTCCCGATTCCGGTCAACGTTCACGCTACCGAACAACGTTCACGGTTCTAAACTACGTTTACGGTACCGGATAACGTCACGGTTCCAGTCTACGTTCACAGTTCCGCACTCCCCCCAAAGTGCTGGAGTACTGTCACAGCTACGCAATACTACGCTGAAATAGGCTGCGACGTTTCATCAGCTGAGGGTACCACAATCGGCAAGAGGGTCTATGCCTTCCATTGCTTCATTAGCCTCGCTCTGCTTCATTAGCCTCGCTCATTCCGGTTAGCATTAAAAAATACGAAAGGACGGCAAGTGTCGCCGTCTCCGCGCGAAGTGGCCGCCGGCCGAGCGCGATCATCTGAGCACCGCGGGCGTGAAAAAGCGTCATCTCCCGCGCCGAAAATCCTCCTTCCGGACCGACGCACACAATGTATGGGCGCTCGGACTTTAGTTCGGTGATAAACGCTGCAAGCGGACGCGGGCGTATACCGATATGCTCGGCGTCCTGGGGACTCGCTGCGACCATCAGCACCCCACCTGCGGCATGAAGCTCCGGCCAGACCTCATCCAGCCATTCTCCCGGCGTGTAAAGCGGATAGACCTCCGGTAACCACCAGCGCGCGCTTTGCTCCGCTGCTTCCTTGACGATCTTCTGAAAACGTGCGCGACGAGTGGCTTCCTTATCCGCTGATAAGCGCACAACGGCATGCTCGGTCGACAGAGGATAAATATCAGTCGCACCGAGCTCTGTACTTTTTTGCATCAACCAGTCCATCTTTTCGCCTTTTAAAAGCGCCGGGCAGATCACCCAGCGGTGACGCACCGTCTGCCTCTCTTCGCGGATGATGCTGCCGATCACGGTCTGTCCATGAATATCTGTGAGCTCCACTTCCGCCATTCGTCCTCGACCATCAAAGACGCGCACCCTATCACCGACCTTTCGCCGCATCACATGCAGGATATGATGCGCGTCGGCGGCGCGGATGATCACTCGCTCGTTCTGCCAGTCTACTCGAGGCACCCAGTATTGCTGCACAGTCGATCCCTTTCTTTCTCATGTGTCGTGCGTACGAAGGCGTACGATCGCTCACGTTCAAATCGTCTGACTGATCAGTCGTTTTGATCAGTCCTTTTGTGCAACAACCGCAACCCAATCTTCTTGATAGAGCCGGTCGATCGTTTGAAACCGGTGTGCTTTGAGTGTGTCTTCTATCAAAGATAAGCGCGACGTGACAATGCCCGATACAATGAGCGTCGCGTGTGCTTTCATGAATGGATGAAGATCCGGTATCATTTGGCAGAGCACATCCGGTAAGATGTTGGCGATGATGAGATCAAAGGGGTTTGCCTCCGATGGGAGCGCCTGCAAAAGATCGCCTTCCAGCAGATGAACACGCGCTGCTAATCCATTTAAGGCAAGATTATATGCTGCAGAGCGTATGGCTACCGGGTCGAGATCCGTCGCCACGACACGGCCTTTCGTCACTTTGGCCGCTGCAATCGCCAGAATCCCCGTCCCGGTCCCCACATCAAGGACATCGTCCTCCTGCTTCAAGTAACGCTCGAGCGCCAGAAGCGAGAGGACGGTGGAAGCATGTGTGCCGGTTCCAAAGGCCATTCCCGGTTCGAGCCGTACGACGTGCCGCCCTTTTTCTATCTCCGGCGGTACATGTTCCCAAGCAGGTACGACAAGGAAACATTTCCCGATCGGCACCGGATGATAATACGCTTTCCAGGCGTGGGCCCAGTCTTCTTCATGAATAAGACGTGTGCTAAGATTGAGCGTTTTAACCGTAAGTCCTGCTGCTTTGAGGCGCTGCGATAGTTCTTCTATGAGAGCACGTGGATCATCCGGTTTCGAAGAAAGCGCACGATACCATCGGACGCGCACGCCTTCCTCAGGGAAAGTATCGTGCACGATATACGCTTCTTCTCCGTAAGGGGTTTGCCAGTACCTCGCCCGATCTGTCGCACGTTCGGCTTCCCAACCGTTTATGCCCCGTTCACTGAAGAGCGCCGTGATAATCTCCAGGAGGAGTGCTTCCTCATCTGCGCCGCCTGAAGTACAGACATCTAAGATCTGTTCTTGCCACATACTGTGCGCTCGCCCCATAAGACCTCCTCCTGTTCACGTCTCACCGCGAAATGCCCGTTTGACTTTATCGAAAAATCCTTCTTCGTGATGCACTTCGGCCTGAGCCGGTTTCGCGTCCTCTTCTAAGTTGAACAGTTCACGGAGCAACGCTTTTTGTTTTTCAGTGAGTTCCGTCGGCACATCGATCGTCACCCGCACATGAAGATCACCGTGTCCACGACCTTGAAGGCGGGGAAACCCTTTCCCTCGCAGGCGGAAAATCGTCCCCGGTTTAGTACCAGGTGATATTTTTAGCGCGACTTTCCCTTCCATCGTCGGCACTTCAATCGTCGTACCGAGTGCTGCCTGCGCAAAGTTAATGGTCTGATCGAGCAGGAGATCATCCCCTTCACGGCGGAACAAACGATGCGGTCGAATTCGAAAGACGATATACAGATCCCCCGGCGGTCCACCGCGTTCACCGGGTTCGCCTTCCCCGCTGATACGAAGCTGGGTATCTTCATGAACGCCGGGCGGGACTTTCACATCGATTTTCTTTTCACGTTTCACCCGTCCTGTGCCATGACAGGTCGAACACGGCGTATCAATAACCTGACCCGTTCCCCCGCACGTTTGACACGTCGTACGCGTCGCAAAGTGGCCGAGCGGTGTTTTCTGGACGTACTCCACCTGACCACGCCCACCACAGGTCGGACACGTCCTGGGCTGTGTACCCGGTTTGGCTCCTGTCCCGCCGCATGTGTCGCATACTTCTTCCTTTGGAATGGTAATCTCCACGGTTTTACCGAAATATGCGTCTTCGAAGTCAAGGGTGAGCGTATACTGCAAATCCGCCCCTTTCCGCGCAGCGCGCCGCCCGCTGCGCGTGCCACCTCCGAAAAACATATCGAAAAGATCATCCAGCCCGCCAAAATCAGCACCACCAAAACCGCCACCGAAACCACCGGCACCACCACCGGCGCCAGCAGCGGACGACGGATCGACTCCGGCGTGCCCGAAACGATCATAGGCTGCACGCTTTTCCGGGTCTGATAAGACGCTGTAGGCTTCTCCGATCTCTTTAAATTTGGCCTCGGCATCCGGTTCTTTATTGACGTCCGGATGATACTGCCGGGCGAGCTTACGATACGCCTTTTTAATCTCATCCTCCGATGCATTGCGGCTTACGCCGAGCACCTCATAATAATCCCTTTTCATCGAAAACACCCCTAGTCCCAAAACAGGAGAAGCTAGGCGCAATACAGCGCGCTAGCTTCAACCGACTTTATCTTTCGCGGTCGATGGCGGTTTGTGCGAGTTTTACGGTTTGAACGACCTCTACTTTGTCTTATCTTCTTTGACTTCTTCATACTGTGCGTCGACGACGTTTTCGTCCTTTTTGGATCCGGTATCCCCTGTATTTGCTTCGCCTTGCTGAGCGGCCTGCGCGGCCTTCGCAGCCTCTTCATAAAGCTTGGTGGAAAGCCCCTGCACGATCGTCATGAGCGCGTCTTTTTTGAAACGAATCTGACCTGCGTCATCTTTCTCCAGCGCCTCACGCAATTCTTTCATCGCTGCTTCAGCTTTTTCTTTGTCCGCGGCATCGACTTTATCGCCGAGATCTTTTAATGTTTTTTCTGTCGTGTAGATGAGCTGGTCCGCTTCGTTTTTGAGTTCCACGCGTTCTTGACGCTTGCGGTCTTCTTCAGCATGCGCTTCCGCCTCTTTAATCATCCGTTCGATCTCTTCATCGCTCAAGCCGGACGTTCCGGTGATGGTGATACGCTGTTCTCTACCGGTACCGAGGTCTTTGGCCGAGACGTGTACGATCCCGTTGGCGTCGATATCGAATTTCACTTCGATTTGTGGCACACCGCGCGGCGCTGGAGGTATATCGGAGAGGATAAAGCGACCGAGCGTCTTGTTGTCCTTGGCCATCGGCCGTTCACCCTGCAGCACGTGAATTTCGACCGATGTTTGGTTGTCAGCCGCGGTGGAGAAAATTTGCGACTTGCTCGTCGGGATCGTCGTGTTACGTTCGATGAGTTTGGTAAACACACCACCCAACGTTTCAATCCCCAGAGAAAGCGGCGTCACATCCAGCAGGACGACGTCTTTCACTTCACCGGAGAGGACTCCGGCCTGGATCGCAGCACCGAGTGCCACCACTTCATCGGGGTTGACTCCTTTAAACGGTTCTTTACCGATCAGTTTTTTGATCGCTTCCTGGACGGCCGGAATACGCGTCGAACCACCGACGAGGATCACTTTATCGATCTGGCTCGCAGAAAGCCCGGCATCTTCTAAAGCGCGGCGCGTCGGCCCCATCGTTCTTTCCACGAGATGCGCGGTTAGTTCTTCAAATTTGGCGCGTGTAAGCGTCATCTCTAAGTGCTTGGGCCCGCTCGCATCGGCCGTAATAAACGGTAAAGAGATCGTCGTGGAAAGGACACCGGAGAGATCTTTTTTTGCTTTTTCAGAGGCTTCTTTCAAGCGTTGCATGGCCATTGGATCCTTGGAAAGGTCAATGCCCTGTTCCGCTTTAAACGTGGCGACGAGATAATCGATGATCGCCTGGTCAAAATCATCGCCGCCTAAATGGTTATCCCCACTCGTCGCTTTGACTTCAAATACGCCGCCGCCGAGCTCCAGAATAGAGACGTCAAACGTACCACCGCCGAGGTCAAAGACGAGTATCGTTTGATCGCCTTCTTTGTCGAGACCGTAGGCCAAAGATGCCGCTGTCGGCTCGTTGATAATGCGGAGTACTTCGAGTCCGGCGATCTTCCCGGCATCTTTCGTCGCCTGACGTTGCGCGTCGTTAAAGTAAGCCGGGACAGTGATGACGGCCTGCGTGACCTCTTCGCCGAGATACGCTTCGGCATCGCTTTTCAGTTTTTGCAAAATCATGGCCGAGATTTGTTGCGGTGTATACGATTTATCATCGATCGTTACTTTATAATCGCTGCCCATGTGCCGTTTGATGGACATAATGGTGCGCTGGGGATTGGTGATAGCCTGTCTTTTCGCTGGCTCACCGATCAGACGCTCCCCGTCTGGTTTAAAAGCGACAACAGATGGTGTGATACGGCTTCCTTCCGGTGTCGGAATAACAATCGGTTCGCCACCTTCCAAAACTGCGACGACAGAGTTCGTTGTACCTAAATCAATTCCGATGACTTTTCCCATAATGATGTTCCTCCTTATGCATAGACTTTGACCATGGCCGGACGAATGAGACGATCATGCAAAAGATAGCCTTTTTGCAGGACTTCAGCGACCTGACCGCTCCGCTCAGGCGATGCGCCTTCGACCATCCCTACTGCCTGATGCACAGATGGATCGAAGGGAACGTGTATTTCCGCGATTTCAGTAATGCCCGACGCCTCTAGAGCCTCGACGAGCTGCCGGTGGATCATGGCCACTCCCTGATAAAACGCATCTTCTTTATCTGCACCGCTTAGAAGTGCACGCTCAAAATTATCAATGGCCGGAAGCAATTTTTCGGCAAGCGGCCGCACCCCGTAACGCGCCGCATTATCCAGTTCACGCTGCATCCGACGGCGATAATTTTCATGATCGGCGAGCGCTCTAAGCGTTCGCTCCCGTTCTTGCGCCAGCTCTTCCTTCAGGCGCTCGACCGTCTTTTCCAGCGCCTGACAGGGGGAGATCGCATCACCCGCCTGCGCCTCCTTCTCTCCAGCTTCATGTTCATGCGCCTTTGGTTCACCATGCTGCGCCTGATCCGGCGACATTTTTTCTTCTACCGATTGTTCTTTCAACATTTCTTCTTGTAACATTTCTTGTTCTTCCTGCAACAACTCATCCTGCAACACTTCTTCCCCCGCGTGTTGTTTATGTGTCTCGTTGATCGGTCTCGCCTCTTTCTGCGTCATTTCATCTTTTTCCTCTTCTTTCACCTTAGCCACCTCACCAGACGTCGTCCCAGCCATCATATGTTTCATGGGGACATCAGGTTTTTAAAAGCGTATTCATGTTTCTTTGAGCGATTTGAAAAGCACAAAGACAGCATGCAAAAGACCGATGGCGCGCGCATAGTCCATGCGCGTCGGACCGATGATCGCAATGGTCATTTGCTCCTGCCCGAGGTCATACTGACCGGTGACCAGGGATAAAGGTGTGAGCTCAGGCAGTTCATGCTCGGCACCAATTTTTACCGTGATCCCGCGCTCCGCCTGCCGAAGAACATGCGAAAGAAGTTCCGGCTCCTCAAATAGGTGAAGCAGCGCACGCATTTTTTCAACATCTCGGAACTCGGGTTGCGATAATATTTGCAGTTTGCCATCAATAATGAGGTTTTCTTCCGTCTTTGGCGCGACCATTTCCTGAACAAAGTGTGTAAGTTCGACGTAAGCCTGGCGATGTTCTTCCATCACCCGGGCCAGCTCTTGATAAATCGCCTGCCCCAGGGCGGCAATCGTCGTGCCCGAAAGCTTTCGGTTAAGCCGTTCTGTGAGTTCGCGTAGCGATTCGTAAGTAAGACCTTCCGGCAAATTAAGCGTGCGATGTTCCACACGCCCGGAGTCCGTAACAAGAATGGCCACCACGCGGTCTTCATCGAGTGAAATAAAGTCCAGTTTACGTAGACGCGCCTGCACGATTTCCGGCCCCAAAGCGACCACGGTATAATGGCTGAGGTCGGAAAGAAGTGCGGCGGCATGCCTTAACGCGTCATCGAGTTCGACAAAACGACGATGAAAACGAGAACGCAGATTTTCCAGAAACTGATCCGTTGTTTCTTCAAAGGTCAGCAAATGGTCCACGTAATATCGGTAGCCTTTTTCCGAAGGAATCCGTCCTGCAGACGTATGCGGCTGTTCGAGATAACCCATCTCTTCCAGATCGGCCATCTCATTGCGTATCGTTGCTGCACTGTAGTTCATGCCGGAAGTTTTCGCGATGGTTCGTGAACCGACCGGTTCGGCATAACGGATATAGTTTTCCACCACCGCCTGGAGAATCGCCCGCTGCCGTTCTGTCAGCATCGCGCGCACCTCCCTGTTAGCACTCTCGTGCACTGAGTGCTAAGCTAAACATAATGTACCAGACAATGACTTCTTTTGTCAATGTTACCGTACCGTGTTATGTTCGCATGCCCATCGTTTTTGCCGCCATTTTCCTTGATGATTTTGGTCGCACCATTTGAAAAGATGCATTCGTTACAAGTGATCCCATCATACGCTTGAAGGTTGCATCACGTATGTTGATGCGCATTGCATGTACAGCCATGACGGAGTATACCACACCATGATCAAACAAGGGCGCCTCACGTATGTTCACCGTATGTTTATACCGTCAATAAAAAAGACTGCATCACTTCATTACTGATAAAATAAACGTCTTTTGGCAAACGTATACCCGTGTCATCGTAGATGAGGAGACTCCGGGCGGCGAGGCGCGACAAAAGATCCCCATATACGTCTTCAAGGGAACGTCCGAACCGTTCCTGAAATCGATCGCGCCGCACCCCTTCGGTGAGGCGCAACCCGAGAAAGAGAAATTCTTCGATCATCTCCGTCTCAGAAAGCACACGTTTTGTGGCATAAAAATCTTCCACACGCTCTGCATGTTCGCCCGCGACCACGTACCGCGGGAGAGATGCGATGTTGGCATAGCGCATGCCTGATACAAAACCGTGCGCACTTGGTCCAAGACCCAAGTAACTGCGCCCTGTCCAGTAGGCGAGATTATGCTGCGAGATACCACCTGGATGCGCAAAGTTCGAAAGCTCATACTGGTAAAATTCATGGTGCGCGAGAAACTCGATGATCCGTTCGTACATCTCCGCTTCTTCCTCTTCATCTACGGGGCGCACTGTCCCCCGGTGCACATCCCGACCGAGCCGGGTCAGAGGTTCGATCTGCAGATTATAATATGAAAGATGATCGATCGGAAGTTGTGTCGCCATCAAAAGATCACGCTCGACGTCGGCCATCGTCTGTTCCGGTAGGCCGAACATGAGGTCGATGCTGATGCGGGAAAACCCGGCACGTGCGGCCATATGCACGGCATCGGAGGCACGCGCGGCGTCATGAATGCGCCCCAGTCGCTTAAGCAACCGATCATCGAACGTCTGCACGCCGAGACTCAGGCGATTGACACCGGTGGTGCGTAAATATGAAAGCAGATCTTCCGTAACGGTCTCTGGATTGGCTTCGATCGTCACTTCGGAGATCGCATCCAACGGACCGAACGTCGCTCGAAGCAACGAAAAAAAATCGGCGAGACGCTCCGCACTCAGTTCTGTCGGCGTTCCACCGCCGATATAAAGCGTCTCTAAAGGCGGTAAAGGGAAAAAAGGGGCACGTTGCCACAGCATAAGCTCCTTTTTAAGCGCCTTCATGTATCGTTCTTCCCAAGGGTCACGCCGCCCGGCGTGGATGCTAAAATCACAGTATGCACAGCGCGACCGACAAAACGGCACGTGTACGTAGACATGGCGCGGTGTATGATATACCGATCTGAAGTGCGATCCGGAGATGAAACGCGCAGAGCGGGAATCAGCCCCCATGGTGGATCGGGCAGTGTACAGTGCATGTGATGCCGGTTGCGTATCCGATTGTCTATTAGGATTCATCGACTTTGAGCACCGCCATAAACGCCTCTTGTGGAATATCGACCGAGCCCACGACCTTCATCCGTTTCTTACCTTCTTTTTGTTTTTCTAACAGTTTCTTCTTACGGCTTACGTCGCCGCCATAACATTTGGCGAGCACGTTTTTTCGCATCGCTTTAATCGTCTCACGAGCGATCACTTTGTTGCCGATCGCCGCTTGTATTGGAATTTCAAACATGTGCCGCGGGATGATATCGCGGAGTTTTTCACATAACATTTTACCCCGCTGATAGGCGCGGTCGCGGTGAACGATGACGGATAGGGCGTCCACCGGCTGGCCATTTAAGAGAATATCCATCTTGACCAGTTTGGACGGGCGGTAACCGATGAGTTCGTAGTCAAAGGACGCATAACCACGTGTTTTCGACTTGAGCTGGTCAAAAAAGTCAAAAACGATCTCCGAGAGGGGCATATCGTAGATCATCTGCACCCGTGTTGGATCGAGATAAGTCATCGTCTGAAATTCTCCGCGCCTCGACTGCGCAAGCTCCATGACCGCCCCGACATAATCGGTCGGATTTAAAATCGTCGCGCGGATATACGGTTCGCGAATTTCTTCAATCTTCCCCGCCTCTGGCATAAGAGAGGGGTTGTCGATTTTAAGCTCGGTCCCGTCGGTTAAGCGGACTTCGTAGACGACGCTAGGCGCTGTCGTAATGAGACTTAAGCCGAACTCGCGCTCCAAACGTTCCTGGATGATCTCCATATGCAAAAGTCCCAAAAATCCGCAGCGAAAGCCGAAGCCCAGCGCTTTCGAACTCTCTGGTTCAAAGGACAGCGAAGCATCGTTTAATTTTAATTTTTCCAATGCGTCGCGGAGGTCGTTATAGTCACTGGAATCGACCGGGTACAGTCCGGCAAAGACGACAGGCGTCGCCTTGCGATAACCGGGAAGCGGCTTGTCCGCCGGCCGCTCACGATGCGTGACCGTATCACCGACCTGCGTATCGCGCACCGATTTAATGCTGGCCGTAAAAAAACCGACTTCACCCGGCCCTAAGGCCTCTACCTGCTTAGGATAAGGCGTGAGGACGCCGACTTCATGAACGGTAAACGATTTACCGGTGGCCATCATGAGCACGTCATCGCCTATGCGAAGCGTCCCTTCCATCACCCGGATGTATGCGACCACCCCGCGATAGCTGTCATAAAATGAGTCAAAGATGAGCGCTTTTAACGGTGCCTCGGGAGCGCCGCTCGGCGCAGGGATTTTCTTTACGATCTGCTCCAGGATCTCCTGAATACCGATGCCTTCTTTGGCCGATGCAAGAACCGCTTCGCTCGCATCCAGTCCGATGATGTCTTCGATTTCTTTTCGCACCCGTTCCGGTTCGGCGCTCGGCAGGTCGATTTTGTTAATGACCGGTACGATTTCCAGGTCGTGCTCCAGCGCCAGATAGACGTTTGCCAGCGTCTGAGCTTCAATGCCTTGTGAAGCGTCGACGACGAGAATCGCCCCTTCACAAGCTGCGAGCGAACGCGATACTTCATACGTAAAATCGACATGCCCCGGCGTATCGATGAGGTTTAAGACATACGTCTCGCCGTTTTGTGCAGTATAGTTCAAGCGAACCGTATTGAGCTTAATCGTAATGCCGCGCTCTCGCTCCAGGTCCATCTGGTCGAGCACCTGCTCTTCCATCTCCCGTTCGGCAAGCGTCCCGGTCTTTTCCAGCAGGCGATCGGCCAGCGTCGATTTGCCGTGATCGATGTGTGCAATAATGGAAAAATTACGGATATGTGTAATCGGCACGCGATGAACGTCGGCCATTCATGTTCCCCCTGTTTAACCGCTACATCTTAACCTTACACTTAACCTTGCAATTTAACGTTATCCACCCAATTCAACTTGACATTGCATGTTGCCTTACATTTAACCGATCCACAACGCATAGACATCTTCACTTAACCATACCTTACATCGTCCAGGTGAGCTGGCGACCACCGATCACGTGATAGTGCAGGTGAAAGACCGTCTGCTGTCCGTGACGGTTGGTATTGGTGATGACGCGAAACCCGTCTTCCGCAATCCCGGTGGTTTCTACAACTTTTTTGATCGCGCGATGAATCGCCGTGATATATAGTTCATCTTCCGGTTCAACCGCCAGTACATTCGGGATATGTTTTTTGGGGATCACCAACACGTGAACCGGCGCGATAGGGTTAATATCGTGAAAAGCAAACGTATGCTCATCTTCATAAACTTTTTTGGAAGGCATTTCCCCGCGAATGATTTTGCAAAAAATACACTGCTCATCGAGCAACGTAACCCCTCCTTTATGCTCCAATCCTCTATGTTCCAAACAGTGGCTCGCCTTTCCGGTGCTCCATGTCAAGGTTCCCGCTATCCAGCTTCGGATGACGGATCCGGTGACGGAAAAAATGGGCGAATCAATCCGGAACACCTGGTGTTATAAAGTTTATCATACCATAAAGTACACTTACGCGCCAGAGAATGATTGAGCGCGTGTAAGTCAAGTGAATGTGGGCAACCCTTTTTGCACTATATTCACTATAATAGATAGTGCATTTTTATCCTATCATGCATCACTGAAAGTGAGATGATCTTGGCTTACGTTTTGATCCGTAATCTGTAAAGCCTCCTAGCTCTTTTCTCTTTTCCCTCGCCGATTCTCCCTTGCTCGCCTGCCCCTGTCAAGGGTTTTGGGTCGCTTCGCGACGGCAATGCCGCCCTTGACAGGTTCATCGGCGAGCAAGGGCTTCTGCTAATAGGGAAAAGGGACCCCACCTCTTTGCACGTTAGGCTGTGCCTCTTTCGATGCTGGATGCTTTCATCGCCCTTATATCCCTTTAAGCCCTCTTAGTGCTTGGTGCATGGGGTGCGTACGCGATGTATGTGCTAAATATGGGAGTACGCCTTGAACGGCGCCTTTCCCCATTTCTTTGATCTTTTGAACGGATCTCGAAATCCGTTCTTTGGCATGAGCTTTTCGGTTCTGTTCGATCTGTTTGATGTCGTCGATCCTTGTACCCCTTTCTCCTGGAATTCGCCCGGTGGTCTTAAGGGAGATGAGAACTTGGATCATGGACTCAACACCTGGGATACTCCAGCTGTATCCTCCGCTTTTGATCCTCCGCGCGAATAACCGCATGGTCGCTTCCGATCCTCCCATGGGTTGGTAAGTAGACGTCTCTTTGCCTAGGGCTTTGAGTAGGTTCCGGTAATCTCGATGGTATTTCGCGTTGTTTTGAATGTAGGTCACAAAACGTTCCCATTTTTGTTTTGCTCTTCTGTCGGTGTGCTCTACGGTTAGATGCTCTACGATTTGGATGATCTTTTCTCCGTCATAGGCCAAAAAGGCTTCCCTTGCCTGTTGATACGCTTCTGGATGGTCTTTTAGATGTTCTTTGAGTTCTCTGGCAAGATGAAAGCGATCGATGACGAAGATCACGTTCCGAAAATAGTTCTCGCATGCTTTAATCCATTCGGCTCCATCTCCACTCACAATCCACCAGGTCTTTTCATCGACGTCATAGTGCTCAAGGATGAATTCTCCAAATCCTTCCCAAAAGTCTCCCGTGCCTTCATGCCGGTAGTACTGCTTATTCTGAAGCTCATACCGATCGCCTCTTTTTTTCCACCCCTGGTGCACAAGGGCTATGCGATGTTCTTTCGATTTCCGTTTTGATTGTTGAATCGAGGTATGAATCCCATCCACTTCGATAAACAGCACGTCTGCCTTCGGTTTGCTTTCTTCTTTTATTGGGGCTTCTTCTTGGAAGGACATACCTCGTTCGATCAGCTTTTGCCGAATGGTTTCGTGAGATAAGACCGGCTTCCCAAACCATTCTTCGAGAAAATTAGCTGCTTTACGATAGGAAGTTCCTTCCGCCGCGAGGCGTATCGCCCATTCTTCCAGGTAGGGACTCATCGGTTTTCTCTTTTCCATGCTTAAGTATTGGTCGAGGAGATAGACGGTTTGTCCGGTTGTTCGATCTTCGTATAACCGCCTTTGAAATGTGACTTCTCCAAACAGGGTTTGAATGGTCCGTTCGCGATGGTCTTTCAGCCGATACCGATTTTTGTCCCGAAGTTCCATGATCTTTTCGTCCATCATATGAAGATAATCGACGAATTCTTCAACAAAGATGTTGCTTAAAAGGGAGAAAAAGATTTGTTCAAGCTCTTTGAATGTGGGAATCTTCATGGTAAAATCATTCATGAGGATCTCTTCTCCTTTCATTGGGGTTTGGGCACTTTCAATGATACTAGGAAAGAGATCCTCTTTCTATATTTTTTGGGATTTTGCCCACAAACATTTTACTCACATCGAGTAGTGGTGTGAGTGGTGTGCACCAGTTCCACTCCCTATGGAAACTATCTGGTGCCCAAAGAAGCCGTATGGCTGTATATCCGTCGTTATGCCAATGGTAGAATCAAGTATTCCCTTTGCAATGCCCCAGAAAATACGCCAATGGAAGTCTTGAACCGTGTGGCGACCATGCGTTGGCCCATCGAACAATGCTTTGAGGAATGCAAGAGTCACTTGGGTATAGGACATGTGGAAGCTCGCTCGTATAAGGCGTGGCATCGGCATATGCTTTTTGTCATGATGGCACATTTGTTTACCCAAATGCTGCGCATTCACTTTAAAAAAAACGATAGTATTGACCATGCCGATGGCTAAACAACTGATCGCAGATTCCCTTTCTCAGGATCGTTCGATCTATCTCCGGGTTCTGAATGAAATCCGGTATCGACTGAAACGCAATCAAATCGCTTACTTGTCTCACCGAAAGAAAGTAATGAAGATGATCGGTTCAAAAACGTGAATTCTAGAACTTTCGCTGTAGTATTAGTTTCCCCTGAAAAATTCAGGGTTTTTGGTAAAAATAAAAGGAATTCAAGCCCTCAAAATGGAAATTTTTATTGACCAAAACAACAATTACCGAGGGGCAAGAATTCCTTTGTTTAACAATTTCGATGTTGCCCCTCAAAAATCCTTTTTGAGGTGATAATCAATGTTGAAACTTCGCGAGGTAATTGCGATGTCCCAGGAGTCAAGTTTGACAAGAGCTGAGGGGAACGTGAAAATATATTTTACCCCAAGAAATAAGCTATAACTGATGTTTTCTTACTCCCTGCCCCGAAGATTCAGCCAAATAAATAAAGCAGGTAAACACCCCAAGTGGTAAAGAGTAAGTGACCAAGCAAACACTAACCAAAACAGAGGGTTACCTGCATGGCTATTATACCACAACTCAGCCTATTTAGCTGGAAAGAAATCGAAGAACTTGGCGACTTAGAACGTCTGCGACTTGTTATAGAGTACATGCCCGATGAAGAATTGATGAGGCT
>PEBX01000051.1 GCA_003050645.1 Candidatus Carbonibacillus altaicus | reverse complement strand
CAAGTATCGGATGATTTGAGCGCGGACGTGCAGTGTGGGCAGCGCGTGGCCAGCGGATGAACCGGTTCAAAACAGTAGGGGCAGAGGGAATCGTGGAAGCTTTTCCTATGTTTATGCAAAAGTTTCTTTTGTGTACCGTCCTGCGGCAAATCTTCTTGTGCATCATCGCCTTGTGCGCCATTGTCCTGCAGTAAAGACTCTTGCACTTCATTCGAATCGGCCCTATCGCGCGACGCTCGATCAGGTTGATCGGGCGTCTTCCGTTGTACAGTGATAAGGGCAGCCGTCTTTTGGGCCAGTGTTTCGGCTCGAGCGCGTAGCTTGATCATGTAGCGAATCAAAACGAATAAAGCGAGCGCAATCAAGAGAAACTGCAGCACGGCATTTAAAAATTTGCCCAGTCGCAAGACGGGCGCGCCTGCTTCTTCAGCTGCCTGTAGAGAGGCGTACGTATGCCCATTGAGTGCGATAAACCATTGAGTGAGGTCAATGCGACCAGTCAATAATGAAAACAAAGGCATCAGCAGATCATCCACAAAAGAAGAGACGATCAGGCCAAAGGCGCCGCCGATCACGACTCCGACAGCGAGATCGATTACATTGCCTCGTGCGATGAAAGCTTTAAAGAAGCTTTAAAGTCTTTTAAAAATGTTTTCATAAAGTGTCCCCCACTCTTTGCTAAGTGTATGCCTTCAATATCCATTCTAGTCGAATTGACTGTGCCTTCAATCGAAACACAGTGACATGAGATTGAAAATTTGTTAGTATTTTGATAGACGATGTTGCCGTGGTGTCAAGATTTATGATTCCATTTAGGCACAAAAGATGTACGTATGAAAACGACGAAGAAGGCTTTGACATGACGGCGGTGCTCTATGCTCATGGAAGGAAGCTTAGAGCCGAGAAACGTCGCCCGGCAAAAGAGAGCGGTGCTGTATGATCAGGGAGGGCGGAGTCAAGGAGCGCCGTCAGCATCGCGTCCTGCGGGCGGATCCGTATGATCAGGAAGGGAGTCGTTCTGAAATTGGGTCCGGACATGCACGTAGCGGTCTCCCGTCGTCATGATCGTCTGAGACGGATCATGCGGGGAATGGGGATCGGACTCGTTGTGCTTTTGATCATCACCGAAGCGGCTGTCGTCATCTTTCCGCTCGTGGCACGTCCTAAGCCAGCTCAAGTGATCGTCGTGCTCGGCGCCGAGGTCGATGCGAATGGACCCAAAGCCATCTACGCAGCACGGCTTTTTGAAGCGGCGCGTTTGTACGCGGCTGGGATGGCACCGCGCATCGTAACAACCGGTGGACAGGGACCGACAGAACCGATGTCGGAGGGAGAAGCCGGTCGCCTTATGCTCCTCATGAGCGGTCTTCCACCTGAGACTGTTAGGGCCGAGACGGTATCGACGACGACGCTTGAGAACTTGCTCTATGCTCGGACGCTGATCCGTTCGTGGAATCAAACAACGAGAAGCGAGCGTTCTGAAGCATCGGAGCCGATGCACGTGCCATCGCCAGCATATGAGTTACACTCGACTACCAACGAAGAACGACTTTTGATCGTTTCAAGCTGGTACCATCTCTTTCGTGCGATGCTGCTCGCGCGTTGCCTCGGTATCGAGGCGTCATATGCGGCAGCGACAGCTCCCGCTGCCCGGCAAGAGGAACTTTTCGGTGCCCTGCGGGAAGTCCCGGCCATTTATCTCAATGCCTTCCGCTGTCTGGTGATCCGTTTTACTGGGGAAGACGAGCGATCACGGTGGTGAAACGGCGAAAAGTACGAAAGAAAAAAGTACGAAAGAAATAGGAAAATGGTTAAGAACGATATATAATCTTCAAATATCCTTTACAATCCTCTTTTTTTATGCTATTCTAAAATTAACGATCTGCATCATCTGTCGGACTTGCTGCCGCAAGCCGTGGACACGGATGATTGGCCAGTCGAACCGAAGCCCTACGGTTTGGCTGGCCTTTTGTGCTTTTTTAGATAAACAATGAGTCGAAAGTCGAAAGCTGTAAGACGAGGGCAGTACGGCGAACGCTTTTTTTGAACCAGGGTGTGAACCAGGTAGGGTGAGGAGGTGATAATATGAGTGCGCTTCATGGTGTACGTGTCGTTGATCTCAGTCGTGTGCTAGCCGGTCCGTTTGCGACGATGATCTTGGCTGATCTGGGGGCGGAAGTGATCAAGGTCGAACCTCCAGGGGGAGATGAGACGAGAAGCTGGGGGCCGCCTTATCTCGCTGAAGAAATGAGTGCATATTACCTGACGGTGAATCGGGGGAAACGTTCGATCATCGTTGATTTTAATGATGCCGAGGCTCTTCAATCGTTAAAGCAACTCATACGGACGGCGGATGTCGTTGTAGAAAACTTTAAGCCGGGTACGCTTAAGCGCTGGGGACTGGATTGGGATACATTAAAACGTGATCATCCATCGCTCATCTATGCTTCGATAAGCGGTTTTGGTGAGACCGGCCCGGAGCGGGAAAGGCCCGGTTATGACTTTATCGTGCAGGCGATGGGGGGACTTATGACGATCACCGGCCAGCATGATGGGCCTCCGTTAAAAGTCGGAGTGGCGGTCAGTGATCTCGCTGCCGGATTTTACACCGTGATCGGCATATTGGCTGCCCTTTGGGAGCGTGCACGTAGCGGGGAAGGGCAGCATATCGATACGAGCCTGCTCGATGCGACGGTGACATTACTGGCGAATACCGCACTGAATTATTTTGTAAGTGGCAACGAACCGGTAAGGTGCGGGAATGCCCATCCGAATATTGTCCCTTATGAAGCCTTTGAGGCTGAAGATGGGTTGATTGTCGTAGCCGTCGGCAATGATCGCCAGTTTCGTACATTTTGCCGCGTGATTCACCGCGAGGACTTGGCACTGAACCCTTCTTTTTCAACGAACCGTGACCGGGTTATGCACCGCAGTGAACTGGTAGGGGACATCAGCCGGACGCTCAAGACGAAGCCGGCGCGATACTGGGAAGACGTGTTTACAAAGGCGGGGATTCCGATCGGGCGGGTACTCTCCTTTGGTGAACTTTTCAGTCATCCGCAGATCCTAGCCCGCGATATGGTGAAGACGCTCGAACACCCTACGCTCGGTTCCATTCCCCAGCTCGGATCAGCGCTTAAATTTTCACGGACACCGGTGATGCTCGGGACCCCTCCGCCGCTCCCAGGGGAACATACGGAGGTGATTTTAGAAGAACTTCGGGCAAAAGGGGAAGACAGATCAAAAGACAGATCAAAAGGCGAAGCGTGATGTAAAGACGTATTATATCACATATCTTACAAAATGAGGTGTGAGACGATGGACTTTTCATGGAGTGACGATCACCGTGCCGTACGTCACATGGTGCGAGATTTCGTTGACCGTGAGATCATTCCCAATATGCAGGCGTGGGATCGTGCCGGACAGTTTGATCCGAAGATCATCGATCGGTTGCGAGAGCTAGGGCTCATGGGTGTATCGATCCCTGAGGCTTACGGAGGTTCGGGCATGGATTACATCACATTTGGTATTGTCTGTGAAGAGCTGGAGCGCGGGGATACGACGTTTCGCACGCTTGTCTCCGTTCACTCTGGGCTAAACAGTATGACGCTTCTGCAGTGGGGAACAGAAGCGCAAAAACAAAAATATCTTCTGCCTTTAGCCAGGGGGGAGCGCATCGGTGCTTTTGGTTTGACGGAGCCCGATGCAGGCTCAGATGTTGCTGCCATGCGCACGTCGGCTCGGGAAGATGGAAAGGTTTATATATTAAACGGTACGAAGACCTGGATTTCTCTTGCCAATACGGCCGATACATTTATCATATTTGCTTACACCGATCCGGAAAAGAAACATCGCGGTATCAGCGCTTTTATCGTCGAGCGGGAGATGCCGGGTGTGACGACGCGACCGATTAAAGGCAAGATGGGGATTCGCTCGGGAGACACCGGTGAGATTATTTTAGAAGACGTCAGGGTGCCAAAGGAAAACATGTTGGGAGAACGCGGCGAAGGGTTTAAAATTGCCATGTCGGCGCTCGATCACGGTCGTTATTCTGTTGCCGCCGGGGCGGTAGGCATTATTCAAGCGTCGCTGGAGGCGGCGGTTCAATACAGTAAGATGCGCAAGACATTTGGCGTTTCCATTGCTGAGCATCAGCTTGTCAAACAGATGATCGCTCGCATCAGTGCCCGTCTAGACATTGCAAGATTGCTCGTGGCGCGCGTCGGATGGATGAAAAACCAAGGTCTCAGGACAACGCGAGAAGTGTCGCTGGCCAAATGGATCAATGCGGAGTACGCTTTTGAAGCGGCCAATGATGCATTGCAAATTCATGGCGCCTATGGTTACAGCGATGAATATCCGATAGAACGTTATGTTAGAAATGCTCGTGTGCTCTCTATTTATGAAGGGACACGCGAGATACACACCCTCTTGCAGGCGGATTATGCGCTCGGTATGCGTGAAGATAAGCCGCTTCGTAAGATGCTCCCGGGTTGGCCTTTTGTTTAATCGGCAACTTGATGGTACAAAGCGTTTTTTGAATAAGGTGGTGCATACCATGCGAACAGTTTTTTTGGCTGGGCATGCCAAGCTTCCACAAGGCATGGCCGCACAAAATATGTATGAGATGTTAACCATTACTGTAGAGATCGATCGAACATACGGTGTCATCATTGAGACGTCTTGTACATTGGCGACTGAACACGCCAGGCGGTATGTATCGGAATTATTAAAGGGTTATAGTTTACGAGATGGTGTGGAACCACTTCTCGAACATATTGAAAAACAATACCTTGGCAAGGCACAACAGGCGCTTAAGGCAGCGGTAAAAGATCTTTTTCAACAATATGTCTTGATGTATCAAAAACAATGAAACTTCAGGGGCTGTTGACATGTTCCATATGCCAACAGCCTCGAAGTAAGGAAGAGATGAAGCGCTGATATGCTTATTTTGTTTGTGGCTGAACGTCGTCGTGGGACGAGATCTAGCTAAGATGTGATCAGAAGTGTTCCGTCTGGTGCGTGCTTGAGCGTGTAAGTAACATACTTTTTAGGGAAAAAAGGGCGTAGTGAGTGCGCGCCGAGACGTTCGGGGAAAAGACTGTGTATCGGTACGGTGTACGCTGGTTCGATGCGTCGAATGATTTCAAGCAGATGTTGAGGAAGGGCATGACCGCTGGTACCGACAGAGCGATGTTCTATGCCCAGTTCTTTAAGAACTTTTTTTAAATAGGCAAATTGCGGATCGAAGGCACCGAGAGGCATGCCATTGGTCTGCACATAAACCGCGCCATCGAGATTCCAGTCTAAAAGGTCCCATAATCGCTCCCAGCTATTTTGAACGACATATGCTTGGGGGTCGTCTCTTAAGGCCTGTTGATCGACAACGGGATAGATGGAACGCAGTGTATCGAGCCAGTCACGGTTCTCATGCGCTCTATGCTCTAAATGATCTCTATCCGTTCTCTGTAAAGATCTTTCGCTGAGGTAAAGAGCTATGGCGTTTTGTTTAGGATCTTTTTGTAGACGATCGGACATTTGATAGAAAAGATAAGCTGTTTCTGGTTCCAGCACGAGTGTGCGGCCGGTTTGTTGAGACGCATCTAAGATGGCTTCCAGACGGTCGATGTTGCGGTGGTAAGGGTTAACGATGATCACCCCTCGTGCATCTTTAAAGCTGCGCGCGAGATGTTCGGGCATATCCTTTTCTGTTAAAAAACCAGGCGGGAGCGCGCTTGAAGGGATCAACTGTTCTTCTGGAAGAACATCGCGCCCGACAATGGTTGTCCCTTCGATCAGAAGAAGGTCTGGGGAGAAGGCGTGCGCTTTTTGAATAAACTCGTCGATGCGTTCAGGGTATTTACCATGCCATCGAAGATCACCGCTATAAATGATCCGAATGCCTTCTGCTTCAATCCACAAGGCACTCGCTCCGGGAATGTCATGGTCGACAGCAACCGCTTGATAGCGAATTTCTCCAACGTGTTGCCATGTATCATAGGGAATGCTTTGGTATGGTCTTGGTAAACCAACCGTTTCCCCAATGGTTTTCAGTGCTTCCATCATACGATAGGACGGTTCAGACATAACGACAGGAATATTCGGATCGATCCATCCAACACCGGCCATATGATCGAGATGGAGATGAGAGATGAAGACGTGCAACGATTGGGAAGCGTCGTGAATTGGATCATAGGGCCGTGGGAATCTGGTTCTTGCTGCGGGTGTCTTTTCACCGTAAAGCGCAGCACGATTATAAAATCCATCGAATGCTGGCATTCTTCGTAGGCGCAAGAGATCTAAAAGCGGGTAGCGGTCGCTCATCAAATGACACTCCAGCAAGCTTCGTTCAGCATGATAGACAAGACCAAAATCAAATATGAGCTGGCTTTTTCCGGAGCTTACACGAATGATCGTTCCACCAATCGTATCCAATCCGCCATAAAAGCTAAGTTCCATGATACTCACTCCATGTATGAGATAGCTGTTTTTAAAGGTATAAGAAGCGAGCTGCACACGTGTGCAACTCGCTTTTAAATGATGCTAGTTTTACATCTTTTGCGACATCTTATCGCTTTTAAAGCAGGTTAACGTGCACGTTCTTTGGCCCGGTCAATGGCTTCCTGAGCTGCCTTGGCCGCGTCTTCCAGAGCTTGATCGACCGATTTCTCACCGAGGAGCGCGGCTTCGATTTCTTTGCCGAGCGCAGTTTGAACGGCGTTAATACCCAAAATGCGTGGATCGAAGAAGCCAGCGTCAAATTGTTGTTCACCTATGCCGTAGACCGGGTTTTCTTCTACATATTTTTTCCACGTTTCGCTTTGCAGGGCAGAGTAGCGAACCGGCAGATATCCGGTTTCTTTGGCCCAAAGTGCGGTGTTATCGGTGTTGATCAGGAACTTGATGAATTCCCAGGCAGCCAAGCGTTGTTCTGGGGTGGCGCTTTGGTAGACGGTAACGCTCGTCCCGGCAAACGGTGTCGCCGCGACTTTATCTTTCGGGAGTACGGCTCCTGACCAGTGAATGTTGCCTTCTGCTGCTTGGGCGACAAAGGGGATACCCGCCGAGGAGCCGATATACATGGCTACGTCGCCCCGACCAAACGGATTGGACATATAACCATCTTCGCCAGCCAGACGGGCGATACCCTGTTCAATCATGTCGCGTAAAAACGTTAGCGCTTTTTGCCCTTCAGAGGAATTGAATTCAACGGAACCCGTTTCTTCGTCAATGAATTTGCCTCCGGCCTGGCGAACCCACATGCTAAATTCGGTACCGACGGAGTTTTCAAAACCCATGCCGATTACTTTTTTTCCACCTTTTTCAAAGGTCAGCTTTTCCGCTGCTTCGCGGAGTTCATCCCATGTTTTGGGGACATCGATATTTTTTTCCTTCAAATAGTCGGTGTTGTAAAAGAGGATGCGTGTGCTTTTATTAAAGGGCATGCCATAATAGTGCCCATCCCAGTTATTAGCATTACGGAACACTTCAACGATGTCGTTTAGCTCATCCTGACGCCACCCGATCGTAGGGTTTTCAAGATAAGGATTGAGGTCGACAACGAGGTTGTTTTGAATATCTTCTGTGATCCAGTCTTCATATGCTTGCGACATCGTCGGAAGTGTTTTAGATTTGGCGGCAGCGGTTAGTTTTTGCTGCAGATCACCATAACTGCCTTGGCTGACCAGGGTAACTTTGATTTTGTCGTTTTGTTTCATAAAATCATCAGCAATTTTTTGCAGTGTTTCTTCGTGATGGCCGGTCATCGCGTGCCAGAAGGTAATTTCGACCGGATTGTCCAGCGTGGTCACGATGCTTTCGTTTTCAGGTTTTTCGGCGGCCGGAGTTTCAGTTGTCGTTTTTGTTTGATCGCTTGAGGAGCTCGATCCGGTGGGCGGATTGTTTTGACCGCAGGCTGAGAGTGTCATGAGCAGTAAGGTAAAGACGAGCATGGTGGCCAGAAACGGCTTCGTCATACGCATTGATTGCATAGTCTTCGTTCCTCCTGGGATATCGTTGTTTACGTTCTTTAGCATAGATATGTGCGTTTCTAGAGAACAAACGGTTGCAGTTCTAGCGCATAGCTGTTTCAAGTTCTGAAGCATAGATGTCTGTGTTTCGTATGCAGTGTGTGAACGTAGAGATATTCCTTGATTTTTTGCGGGTTCAAGCGCTTTTGGCATACTTCGCATCTTTTCCCGCCCTACTGATTTGGATGGGATCACCTCCTTTAAAGATCGCTTAAAATTTATCCCTTAATCCCAGCCCGCGATACGCCCTCGACAATATAGCGCTCAAGGATGAGGAATAAGATGATCATCGGTAAAATAACGAGCGTCGATGCGGCCATGAGTAGCTCATAGATCGTTCCTACATCCGTGCGGAAGGCGGTGAGACCGACTGGCAGGGTGCGCATTTCTTTGGAGTTGGTGACGATGAGCGGCCAAAGAAAGGCGTTCCAACTGCCGATGGCTTTTAAAAGGACGATGGTAACAATTGCTGGTTTGGCCAGTGGCACCATGATTTCCCAGAGAAATCGACCGTCCGAGCAGCCGTCAACTTTGGCCGCATAGGATAGTTCTTTGGGGATCGACAAAAAATGTTGTCTCAGCAAAAAAATAGCAAATACGCTGGCGAGCCAGGGTACGATAAGTGCTTCATAGCGATCGATCCAGCCGAGTTTGGTGAGGGTCACGAAGTTTGGAATGAGCAGCACTTCACCCGGTACCATCATCGTACCCAAGAGGATCGAAAAAAGAATATCTCTGCCGTAAAATTGAAGGCGTGAAAAGGCGTAAGCGGCAAGAATGGTTGTGATGAGTTCGCCTGCGGTAGAGAGGACGGTGACGATAACGCTGTTTATAAAGTAGCGGCCGAGCGGGGCCACGCGCATTGCTTCGGCATAGTTCGACCATTGAATCGGATGGGGGATCCATACCGGGGGCATGACCATGACCTGGTTGGCTGGTTTGAGTGAAGTCGATATCATCCAGGCAAAGGGAAGAAGCATGAGAATGCCGCCCAGACTTAATAGAAGATAAATCGTCCCTTTGGACAATGCGTCACGCAAAATTTTCCCTCCCAGCACTTAGTAGTGTACACGCTTTTTTCCGATATAAAGCTGTAGTAATGTGAGGATGAAGACGATGAGAAAGAGGACGTAGGCGGCGGCAGAGGCAACAGCGTATTCCTGCTCGCGGTAAAACTTTTCAAAGATGTAGTAGACGACCGTGAGCGCGCTCCTGACCGGGCCTGGCCGGCCATCAAATAGGGCGTAGATTTCATCAAAGACTTTAAACGATCCGATCACAGAAATGATGGAGACGAAAAAGGTGGTCGGGGAGAGAAGCGGCCAAGTGATGTTCCAAAATCGCTGCCAGCGAGATGCTCGATCGATGCGCGCTGCCAGGTAGTAGTGTTCAGGGATATTTTGCAGGCCTGCCAGAAAAATGACGATGTTATAGCCAAGCCCTTTCCAGATGGCCAGAATAATGAGAGAAGGCATGGCCCATTTGGGGTCGGTCAGCCATTTGATAGGAGAGACGCCGAACCAGCTTAAGAAATAATTCAAAAGACCGTATTCCGTATGAAAGATCCAGCGCCAGACGATAGAGATGGCCACAACCGAAGTGACAAAAGGAATAAAGTAAATTGTTCGGAAAAAACCGCGCAGTTTGATATTGGTATTGAGCAGGAGGGCAATAAAGAGCGAGAGGGTGATCGAGGCCGGCACGACACCGAGGACAAAGATAAAGGTGTTCCTGAGTGCCAGATGAAAATCTTCATCCTGCAGGAGAAAAAGGAAGTTATCAAAACCGTAGCGGTAGACGATGTCATGATAGTAATCGTAATCGGTATACAGACTCATGAGGAAAGAGGTGATAATCGGGTAAATATTGAATACAACGAGAATGATGAGGGCAGGTGCCAGATAAAGAAGGGCTTTTAACGTGGTCGCTAATGATTTTTCCTGCATCATCCGTGCTGCACCTCTTTTTCCTGCAGAGAAGGCCCATGTGTTTCCTGAGGCTCATTTATATCGAGGGGAAGGGACAGACGTGCACCATCTGTTTCGGAGAAAAGATGCATCTTTTCCGGCAAGATCTCGACCTCGACGGGCATGCCGATCTCTAATTGCTGATGTGCCGGTACGAGCAGGCGCAGGGAGGTGTACGCGCGAATTTTTTGATCACCCGTTTGTTTTTTCGTTGATGCGTTCTCATGGGCGTGCGAAGGAGGCGCATGGTCGTAAACGCTATCTGCGCTTCGCGCATTGAGATCGACGCGTACTAAGGAATCGCGGCCGATCGTCTCCCGGTACACGATGGTTCCGGAAAGAGAGAAGGGTACGGTGGTTCCCCAATTCGATCCCGCATCATGCGGTATATGGTCATGTGCATGATCCTGTTTCTGATGAGGGACAGCAACAGATGGATGCAGTACATGGCTTTCTGTATGCGTTTTGACTGTGTGGTTTGCCCCACTCCGCAGGGGTTTGACGTGTGCACTTTCCGGTCGAATACCGATAGAGAAAAGTGCGCTTCCGGGAAACGTTTCTTTGATGATGTTCCAAAAAGGATCCGATATAGCCATAGATTGAATGACTTCTTGTTTTTCATCGATGATCTCTAGTGTTTTTTGTTGCGCATTGCTTCGCGCTTTCAGGACATTGATGGGCGGCGTACCTAGAAACTCTGCAACGAAGAGATTGCTCGGCGCATCGTACATCGTTTGCGGCTTGTCAAACTGTTGAATTTTCCCGTCTTTCATCAGCAAAATACGGTCTGAAATACTCATCGCTTCTTCCTGGTCATGGGTAACGAAAATCGTTGTAATACCGACTTCTTGTTGAATACGACGAATTTCCTCGCGCATTTCCAGACGGAGCCGTGCGTCCAGATTGGAAAGCGGTTCATCGAGCAGCAAAACTTTGGGTTCTTTGACGAGTGCTCTGGCGATGGCGACGCGCTGTTGCTGGCCGCCGGATAGCTGCGCGGGTTTGCGATCGAGTAGATGGCTGATTTTGACAAGTTCGGCCATGGCTTCGACTCGACGTGCCTGTTCGGCTTTCGGCACTTTCAACATGCGCAGGGGAAAAGCGATATTTTGTCGAACGGTCATATGCGGATAGAGCGCATAGTTCTGGAAGACCATGCCGATATGGCGGTGTTCCGGTTCGGTGTCGTTTATAACCTTTCCGTCAAATAGAATGGCTCCACCTGTCGGTTTGTATAGACCCGCCAGAAGAAATAAGGTTGTCGATTTGCCACAACCACTCGGACCAAGTAGAGATACGAGTTCTCCGTCGTCAAATGTGGCATTCAAGCGATGGACGGCGACGACATCTCCAAAGCGCATCTCCAAATCTCTAAGTTCGATTTTCAACCGCATCACCTCATATCATCAGGTTTCCAGGAGACACGATGCTTTTTTAGCGGTGTTCCCGCCGTCAGTACGCTGCCGACTGAGCAGCACTTAAATATAACATACAAACTTCGATCGATTCATCAAGAAAACGTAAATTTTTTGTAAAGAAACTGTAAAGCTTATGTTATAAAATAAGCTATGTCGTTGTTGGTGCTTATTTTATTTGTCATCTTTTTTATAAATGATCTATACGGACGATCGAGGAAAAAGCAATGTAGAGCACAAGGAAATCAAAAAAAAATGCGCTGAAAAGGCGGACACGTGGATTGTTTGCCGAGACACCTCATGTATTCATGTATTAGCGAATGTGCTTTCTAGCTGATGATCTTAGTGTGCTTTTGCTTTGGCTTTATCGATCGCTTCCTGAGAATCTTTTGCGGCATCGTGTAAGGCCTGAGCAATATCTTTTTCGCTGAGAAAAGCGGCTTCGATTTCTTTTTGCATAATCTGATAGACGGCATCAAAACCGGGAACACGCGGATCGAAAAAACCATTGTTAAACGCTTCGGTACCGATACCTTGTTCAGGATGGGCTTGGACGTAGTCTTTCCATATGGGACTTTTAAGTGCTGAATACCGTATCGGTAGATAACCGGTTTCTTTTGCCCAAAGCGCAGTGTTGTCCGTGTTTAAGAGATATTTAATGAAGAGCCAAGCTGCGAGTTTTTGTTCATCAGTCGCCGCATCGAAAATACTGACCGCATTACCAGCGAACTGCACGGCTTTTTCTTTACCGGCAAAAACAGGAGCGGCACTCCATTTGATGTTGCCTTTCGCGGCAGAGTCGACAAAAGGAATACCGGCCGATGAGCCGACAAACATGGCGACATCACCGCGACCGAACGGGTTCGACATATAACCATCTTCACCGGCGAGTCGCGCTATACCATTTTTTACTAAACCAGTAAAAAACTGGAGTGCTTCTTGCCCCTCGGGGCTGTCAAATTCAACTTTCCCCGTTTCTTCGTCTATAAATGTGCCACCTGCCTGACGGATCCATTGATGAAATTGCCAGCCGACAGAGTTTTCTAGTCCAAATCCGATGACTTTCTTGCCGTTCTTTTCAAATGTTAGTTCCGTGGCGGCGTCTTTCAACGCTTCCCATGTTTGAGGAACGTCGACGTTTTTTTCCTTTAAATAATCTGTGTTGTAAAATAAAATTTGTGCGCTTTTGCTAAAAGGTAAGGAAAAGTAGTGACCATCCCATTGATTCGCTCTTCGAAATGCTTCAACGATATCATCCAGTTCTTCTTTCGTCCATCCGATCTCAGGATGCATGATATACGGATTCATATCCATCACGAGGTGATTTTGTTTATAGTCGGTTACCCAAGTTTCGATAACCTGACTCATAGTCGGTAGTGTTTTTGATTTGGCGGCAGCGAGTAATTTTTGTTGGAGATCGCTGTAGTTGCCTTGAAATTCGAGTTTGATCTTAATTTGTTCATTTGCTTTCATGAAAGCGTCGGTAATTTTCTGGAGCGTTTCTTCATGATGACCGCTCATCGCATGCCAGAAGGTAATCTCCACTGGTCCGTCTAGAGATGTGAGGATCGCTGTGCCGTTGCCTTTTGCCGTGCTTTCTGACGATGAAGCGGGCGAGTTGGAAGAAGAGGTCGTTTCTTGTAAGGCGTCGTTGTTTTGGTTTTCGTTTTGCGGTTGCGAGCTAGGCTGGGTGGTGCCACCACAAGCAGCGAGAAGCCCTACGAGAGACATGACGAGCAAGATGGACATAATGTGGTGCAATCCAATCTTGTGATGATGAACTGTAAAGCGGCGACTCATCACAGAACATCTCCCCTTTTCATATTTAATATCACCTAACATGTACCATAAATTGGACGAATTGTTGTTAAGGTGATGTAAAAAATGTGTAAAGATACTGTAAATATTTTTTGTGCCCTTGACAGCGAGGCGAGCAGAGTATACACTGTATATAAATATATATACAATATCACTTACAATATCACCGTCCGTACATGCATATCTGGTGCCATGATTATCACCAGCGTAGGAAATGAAAGGGGTACCTGTCTACCAGAGAACGTGAGGATGAAGAAACATGAATCATTTACCCTTTCAACTCGATCCAGATGATACCACCCCTTTGTATGAGCAGATTAAACGCCAGCTCAAAGAGCTCATCATGAGCGACGCGCTTCCACCTGGGACGCTTTTACCATCGATTCGTGCGTTGGCTGAGCAACTGAAAGTAAGTGTGATTACGACGCGCCGCGTCTATCAAGACCTGGAACTGGAAGGCTGGTTGCGCTCGGAGCAAGGACGTGGAACGTTCGTGAGAGATCGTGATGAAGATGAAATCGCAGAAGAACGGATGCAGCTGGCCCGGGGGACGCTCCGAGTGGCGGTCGAACGGTGTCTCCGCCTAGGGCTTACCCTCGAACAAATCGAAGCGCTTTTTGCAGAATTATTACGAGAGTAAGCGCGTTGAATTTTTATGTGTGGAGGTTCGTACTACTTATGGCGTTGGCCAGACAGTTTGAAATCACGTCTTTCCGTGTGCCGTTTGAGCGCCTATCCAAGAGCAGTCGGAAACGCATACTTCTTGCGCTCGAGTTTTCAAAATGTGTACCGCTTTGGATGGGATGGGGTTTAGCGTCGGTTCGCAGCGTATGGCTTAAAAAGACGGTATAAGTTTTTGATTCATACAGCATATCTAACGCAGACAGTCTAACAACGATCCGTTGAAT
>PEBX01000228.1 GCA_003050645.1 Candidatus Carbonibacillus altaicus | reverse complement strand
GCGGCGCATACGTTCGGCGGGGCTGATGAGCTTTCCCGTTTCTAGATCATGCGTTCGTTCACCAAAGGTATAAATCCCAATCTCCACGCGTTTTCATCTCCTCACATTTCATATCATCTTTTTACTTCATCACTTTATTTCATCACTTTACTTCATCACTTTATTTCATCACTTTATTTCATCACTTTACTTTATCGCTTTACTTTATCGCTTTACTTCATATTTTTACTTCATGTTTTTTAATTATCTTGTTATTTCATGTTTTTACTTTATCTTTTCACTTTTTCTTTTCACTTCCCTCTTTCTCGTTTTTGTCTGGTTTTTTATCATCTCTTCACTACCTCTTTTCACTTCATTAAGCGGAGCATATATGACACCAAAGGAACGGCATCTATTTCTCCGAAGACAGTCCATCTAAAGAGGGCTCGTCGCACGATCCACTCGAAAAATCGCAAACAGGTCCGTCGGAGATGACCGTCAAAGGTCGCCAAAACGAGGGAAGGTGCGCTATTTTCGCCCAACCTTCACCCGAAGAAACCCGTTCTACGTCGATCCGTGTGAAATAACGGTCAAGCACCGCTTCCCGTTCTTCGGCAAGCGGAACCCGACAATAACATGCTTCTTCCCAGAGTACCTCCCCCGTCTCCGGATCAAGACGCGCCTCTTCCAAGGACGCACTGAGCTCGCGACCAAAAGGCTTCAGGCGTTCGATCTCCCCTTGAATCAGTCGCTCACGCAGCGCTTCCTGACGTGAGACGTCGATCTGAGCGCGAACCAGATAATTCGCCATCTTTCATCCCTCCCAATGAAGACGATCGGTAAATGGGGCCTACCGTTTAAGCACATAAAAAATCATAGTGACGGCGGCGTACGTTTCTCGAGAAGCTGTTCGATCCATGCAGCGAGGCGGGCATACGGTTGTGCGCCGGAAAGCGCATACTTTTGATCGGCAACGAGCGTCGGAACGGAGGTAATCCCATAAAACCTAGCGTGTCTTATGTCGCGTTCCACCGCTTCACGAACGTCGGGTACGTGGTAGTCCTCTTCCCACTGCTCCACATCTAAACCGACGTCCGCAGCGCACCGACGGAGCACAGACATATCGGTAATATCCTGGCACTCCGTAAGATGCGCTTTCTGAACACGGTCATACATCGCCCAATGGGCCTCCTGACCGCCTTGACGTTCCGCGGCTTTGCAGGCCAAAAGCCCCGGCATGGAATGAGGATAATCAAAAGGCTGAGCCGCCATCAAATCAGCGTTGATGCGACGAGCATCGTCATTTTCGTTAGCTGCTCGCCAGTGTGAAAGAATCTCCCGTTTGGCCTGCTCTTTCGAGCCAAACATGCTCACAAGAGATTCCGGCGTCGGAGCAAGTGCAAAGGCACGGTGGATCACCCGAACTTCTGGATACTGAGAGACCAGTTGACGCATACGGGGAGAGAGCGCAAAACACCATGCACATAGAACATCGTGAAAAAACTCTATTTCCAAGACTGGGTGTTCGGATGTTTGGTGGTCGCTTTCCGGAGGATAGACCATGATCGCTCAGTCTCCTTTTTGACTTCCTTTTTACCATACCGTTTTTAAGACGTCTTACTCTAATTTAGTTACTTTTATTTTATCATAGTTCTTCCTCAATCTCAAACACAATATCTTATCCCTTCCATCCAATCGTTCCATCCAATCGTTCCATCCAATCGTTCCATCCAATCGTTCCATCCATTTATTGTCGTGCCCCATTCTATGAGAGAGATTCAGAACCAATCTACGCACCATTCATATTGTGTTGTTGTCCAACCGTCAAGTGTTTTTCAGTTGCTCCCGGTATCCTGCGATACCGTTTTTTTATGTGTTATAATGAACATAAGAAGGCAGAATATCCCATATGTACATTATCCTGTTCAACGGAGTCACCCGTTTACGGAACCCGGAGAACAAACGCCGTACTCGTTTGAACACAATCACAACCCGTAAGGGGGACGCCGCGATGACATTAGGTTCGAAAGAACGCTCTCACCCTGTACATACCCCACTTGAAGATCGGACACGCACAACACCGCCTCGACTGCTTTTGGTCACAGAAAACACCCTTGGTTTTG
>PEBX01000050.1 GCA_003050645.1 Candidatus Carbonibacillus altaicus | reverse complement strand
ATGATGTCGCCCATCTCGTGACTTTTCTTGCTTCATCGAAAGCTGATTTTATGACAGGCGGGACGTTTTTAGTCGACGGTGGCTTTACGCTTCCTTCACCGTTGCATCTACTGTAAAGCGATGCACTGAGGTCATGCTATGCATTGATGTAATGCGATGCACTGGAAAGTGGCACCAAAAAAAGTAAGTGACATCTATTAGGAATCGGGTGAATGGATGATGACAGACCGGGAAGAAAAACTGGAAAAATTTTTACAAAATTTACGGATGCTCAAACATCGCGATGATCAGTCTCGATTGCCGGACCATCTCGTCGTTAATGCCGAAGATGCAATTTGGCTCGATTCTGGTGTAACGGGTAATCCGAGCGAAATCGGTGTGTTGGTAGACATTCCGACCCGCTCGATGGAGTTTTATCTTCAACGTATTCCTCCGGGAGAAGCGACCGACCTGCAGCGTCATGTTCATGAGTCCGTTCATTTTGTGTTAGAGGGTGAGGGTTACTCGGAAATCGGTGAACGGGTGGTACGGTGGAAGAAGGGAGATTTTGTCTATACACCGCCCTGGATTTGGCACCGTCACTATAACTCCGGTATGGAGACTGTGCAGATGTTGCTTATTGAAAATTCACGTCTTTTAGAGGCTGTAGATGGTAACCGCAGGGAAAGTGCCGGTCTCATCAGCTTTAAAGAATGGGCAAGTCAGTCCGGTAAGGAGTGAAGAGGATGATTCGACGGTTAGGCTATGTTGAACTGTATGTCAAAGATCTGGAACGGGCCAAACATTTTTACGTGGATGTCCTAGGATTTCTGGTAGCGGAAGAGACACGCGAACAATTGTATTTGCGCGCTGTGGAAGAGTTTGATCATTATACGCTGATCTTAACCAAAAACGAATGGGCGGGGATGGGGCATTTCGGTTTGCGCCTGGAAAAAGAGGAAGATTTAGAGGAATTAGCGAGACAGCACCAAGCGTGGGAGATTCCGCATCGTCGTGTACCGGTCGGACATTTTCCGGGGATGGGGGAAATGCTTTGGGTGAAAGAGCCAAGCGGGCACCCGATTGCCTTTTATCATGATCTGAAACAGGCCCATTCGTTTACTATTGAAGATCGTGAAGGTGCTTTACCGATGCGCCATACGCATCTTTTCCGGGGTATTCCTCCACTTCGTATTGATCACATGAATTTACGCGTTCACGATGTCGATCAGGCGCTCACTTACTGGCGTGATCGTTTGCACTTTAGTGTTTCCGAATATGTCGTGCGGGACGGATATACGTTTGCGGCCTGGACACGACGCGCACCCGGTACGCACGATGTTGCTCTTGTTAGTTCAACGGGGCCGTCGTTTCATCATGTCGCCTATATCGTTGAAGGGCCGCATGCCATCATTCGAACGGCGGATTTGCTGGCTGATGCGGGCTATCAGGAGATGATCGAGTACGGTCCGGGACGCCACGGTCTGTCCAATGCGTTATTTTTATATATTCGCGATCCCGATGGCAATCGTATGGAGATCTATACTGGAGATTATGTGCGTGATCTGGACGCTCAGCCGATTCGCTGGACGTGGGAAGAATACGATCGCCGGGGTCGCTTGTGGTGGGGGCCAGCTTATCCTGAGCGCTTTTTGGAGACACAACCCGTATGTGAGAAGTGGCCGAACGTATGACGTATGAAATGTACGCGTTGATGACGGTAAAAGATGGTGGAAGGTAAGAGATGATGGATGGTAAGAGTTTGATAGATGGTAAGAGTTTGATAGATGGTAAGAAATGATGGAAGGTATGAGTTGATGAAAGGATGGAAGTATCATGAAAAAAGTTGAAGATTTGCGTGATTTGAGGAGGGGTTTTGGTCATTTTGCTACCGGCGTGACGATCGTGAGTTACTTTGATGATACAGGTGCGGCCTATGGACTCACCGTTAATTCATTGACTTCTGTGTCACTGGAACCACCGCTTCTGCTCGTGTCGATTGATAGAAAGACGAAAGCTTTTAAAAAACTGCTGGGGCAACCGTTTACGGTCAATGTTTTGCACAGTCAACAAAGCGCGCTCGCCTATCATTTTGCCGGAAAATCTCAGGATGTGGATGTCCATTGGCAAGAAGGCGTCTATGTTCGCGCTCCACGACTGGAAGATGCGCTCGCCTATTTTGAGTGTGAGCCGTATGAAACGTATGATGGTGGGGATCACGTATTGTATCTAGGCCTGATCAAGGGATATGACTATGCGTCGACCGATATGGAGACCTTACTGTTTTATCAAGGAAAGATGTTATCCTTGCCCGTTTCGGATGTATTAAAATAGGCTATCTTGATTTTTATTCATAACCTTATTCGGGGAGGAAACAAGATGTCGACTTTCGACGTTGCCAGGCGTAAAACTTTCTCACACATTTTGCCGTGGTTATTTGCTGCTTATGTTGTTGCTTTTCTGGATCGAACCAATATCGGATATGCAGCTTTATCCATGAATCAGGAGCTCGGATTGACCTCAGAAATGTTTGGCTTTGGGGCCGGTTTGTTTTCAGTCGGGTACTGGTTACTCGAAATTCCCGGTGCCATCCTCTCCGAGCGTTGGTCTGCTAAGTTGTGGTTGGTGCGCATTATGATCACATGGGGCATCGTTGTTGTTTTATTTGCTTTTATTCAAAGCGACTGGCAATTTTATCTGCTTCGTTTTTTACTCGGGTTGGCAGAAGGTGGTTTTGTACCCGGGGTACTCGTCATGCTCGGGCATTGGTTTGTGGATAAAGATCGCGCACAGGCAGTGAGTTTATTTTATATCGGTCTCCCTATCTCGCAAGTCATCGGTGGACCGCTTGCGGCACTGTTACTGGGTGTGAAATGGTTGGGACTGTCCGGCTGGAAGTGGCTGTTTCTGGTCGAGGGGAGTCTGGCCATCATTCTCGGCGTGGCCATTTTAATCTGGATGAGCAATCGTCCCGAAGAGGCCGCCTGGCTTACAGAAGATGAAAAAAAAGCTTTGATTGATACCATTGAGCGGGAAAAAATGATGAAGGATCAAAGTTGGCCAGAAGATACACAGCGCGCCGGGTCGAGCCACTGGTGGTATGGCTTGAAAAGCTCGATTACGTGGCGCATTGCGGTCAGTATGTTTTTGCTGGGGATCGGTTTTTACGGGTTTAACTATTTCGTTCAGACAATTACGAAGGAGATATCCGGTCTCACCAACACTTCTATCGGCTTACTAATGGTTGTCCCTTTTGGTCTCGCGGCGCTCGCACTTTATCTTAACGGTAAGCACTCCGACCGGACGGGGGAGCGGCGTTATCATACTGCCCTCTCATGGCTGATCGGCGCAGTCGGCCTCCTTCTTTTAGCCTACGGGCCGCATGACCATGTGCTCTGGTTACTCCTGTGGCTGAGTATTTCTGCCATTGGACTCAACGCATATTTTGGATCGTTTTGGGCCCTGCCTCAAACGTATTTAACCGGATTGGGTGCCGCCGGGGCGATCGGACTGATCAATCTGGTAGGGAATATCGGTGGGTTTGTCGGACCTTATGCGACGGGTGTGATTCGCGACCGGTTCGGTTCGTTTGATCTGGCGCTCGTTTTCTGGGTGATTATGTTGGTGCTGGGTGCAGCCCTCATTGTGTCGCTGCCGAAAGAGACAAAGACTCCGATCATTCACCAGAGACAGACGATTGAACAGAGTAAAACATGATTATGTATGATTGAAAAAACTCCCGGAAGTTTTGAATCTCTTCCGGGAGTTTTTGCTTGCGTTGTCATGAAATGAAGTCGATACACGTGTAGTCGTGGTGTAGACGTGGTATAGAAACGGATGGATTATGATAGATGCATGAAGATACGACAACGCGTGTAGACGCAGTACACGCTGTACCTGCTGCACGTGCAGTAAACGCAGTACACGCAGTACACACATTAGACGCGAGGCGTGACACGCTTGCGTGCAGTTCGTTATATCCAGGATTGAATTGTCTCTGTAAGAGGGGTAGTCGGTCGGCCGATGAGCTGTTTTAAGGTTTGGCTGTCGTCGTATAAGCTACCTTCGGCGGTAGCGCGATCCCAATCAGCGATCATTTTCGCATAGTCTTCGGGAATGCCCGAGTTCGTAAGGATGTCTGCATATTCTTCCACAGGGAGGTTGCGATAAACAATGTTTTTCCCGGTGAGATGTGAGATTGCGCGCGCCAAATCGTCCATCGTCCAGGCCTGATCGCCGGCAAGCTCGTACGTTTTGCCGACGTGACCATCTGTGGTAAGGACGTGTGCGGCTGCTTCGGCATAATCTTTTCGTGCAGCAGAGGCGATGCGACCCGATCCGGCTGAACCTAACAATGCGCCGTGTTCAACGGCAGAGCGTACGGTGCCTTCGTAGTTTTCAGTGTACCAGCCGTTCCGTAAGAACGTGTAGGGTACACCCGCATTTTTGAGAAAGCTTTCCGTCTGCCGATGCTCTTCAGCCAGATTGATGAGGGATGTATCGGCATGGAGTAGACTTGTGTATACGATCCACTGTACTCCGGTTTTTTGTGCGGAACGAATGACATTTTGATGCTGAGGATAACGTTTCCCAACCTCGTTTGCGGAGATTAACAGGAGTCGTTCGATGCCGTGCAAAGCTTTTTCTAAAGCCGCCGGGTCATCGTAGTCGGCCTGCCGGATATGAACGCCCTTAGCTTCAAAAGACTGTGCTTTTTCGGGAGAGCGTACAATGGCGACGAGTTCTTTTGCTTCGACGCGTTTTAAAAGTTCTTGCATCACGAGCTGACCGAGCTTTCCCGTGGCACCTGTTACACCGATCATGGTTTAACCCCCTCCGGTTGTTTTGTTAAAAGAAAAAAAAGCATACGACGAACACACTTAAGATTTAGTATAACAGAATAGGCGAGCCCGATTTTCATTATATATAAAATAAAGTAGCTATGTAAAGTGTAGTTATTGCTTTCTTTATGGAAACCTTTCTTATTTAATGACAGAGGCTCACATGCCCCCATCTCTAAGCGTGATCAAAGAGATGGGGGCATTCTTACTGTTGCATCGTCATGATACGGTAAGAACGCAACAAGTCATCAAGCGTTTGGGCATCTTTTGCTTCAACATCGAGGGTGACGACTTCGATAGACCAGGTGTCAGTGATGTTCACCGTTTTTGCTTGTATGTGGATGGTTGCGCCATCATCGCGACAGTATATTTGGCTTGGTTGGTCAGCATTCGTCTGATAACGGCCTGCATGATGATGATCGGCTGGACGACTGGCGTTGTCATGAGTTTCTATTTCATGATCCGACTCATTTTCAGCGGTTGTGCAGGGACCAAAACCAAGCTTTTGTATGTAAGATAGGTGCGTGTCATAAGGTATAAAACGCATTTCCATCCGTGCCTGGGCCATGTTTATCCCCCTTCATGGTGCCTTGTTTATCATATAGCCCATTATAGCATGATTTTCGTACATTGGCCCAATATACATTAATTTGCACGGCCCCTGTTGAAAGGTTGACATATAAATAGGGCTATGTTATTCTTATATCAAGGTTTAAACCTAGATTAATTCTAAAAATCCTTCATCTCTCAATGAAGGGTTTCAAAACGCAGGGCTTCAAACCAAGACTATATCAGAACAATGTTTAGGAGGATGAAACAGATGTCGCTGATCGGCAAAAAAGTACAACCTTTCAAAGCTCAGGCTTACCACAACGGAAAGTTTATTGAAGTAACGGATGAAGATTTTCGTGGCAAGTGGAGCATCGTTGCTTTCTATCCGGCCGATTTTACCTTTGTCTGTCCGACTGAGCTCGAAGATCTTCAGGAGCATTATGAAACCTTTAAGTCGTTAGGCGTAGAAGTTTATTCGGTTTCGACCGATACCCACTTCACACATAAAGCATGGCATGATACATCCGAAGCGATCGGCAAGGTAACCTATCCGATGATCGGTGACCCGAATCACGTGCTTTCCCGACAGTTTGATGTACTTGACGAAGAGGCGGGACTGGCCCAGCGGGGGACCTTCGTCATTGATCCGGATGGCACGATCCTGTTCATGGAAGTGAACCACGATAGCGTGGGTCGGGATGCGAGCATTCTCGTCGATAAGATTAAGGCGGCCCAGTATATTCGCAATCACCCCGGGGAAGTCTGCCCGGCCAAATGGAAAGAAGGCGGAGAGACATTAAAGCCGAGCATTGACCTCGTCGGAAAAATATAACATTTCTTCCTCTCTAATCAAGCACATTAGCAGATTGATTTAATGAACATAAAAAGACTTCGTTCATTCAATAAACACTTCGTTCATTCTATTTGATTGAAAGCCTTTCTTTGTCCTTCCTTGCAATCGATCGGAGCAGGGAAGGATTTTTTTCAAGAAAGGATTGAACGGGTAAACATTTTCATCAGAAAGGGGCAAAAAAACGATGATACTGGATCAGGACATGAAACAGCAGACCAAAACATATCTGGATCTTATGGAAGGGGAGGTCGTGCTCACCGTCTCTGCTGGGGAAGATGCACTGTCAAAAAAAATGCTGGAGCTTGCTCATGAGCTTCGAGAACTTTCGCCCAAAATTCATTTCGAAGAGAAAAAGCTCGCCCGTACGCCCAGCATGCAACTCAGCCGTCCCGGGGAAACGCATGGCGTGGTCTTTGCCGGGCTGCCGATGGGTCAGGAATACAGTTCATTCATCCTGGCTTTATTGCAGACGAGTGGCAGGCCACCGAAAGTTGAACCACATATCATCGAACGCATTAAACAACTCGAGGGGACATACCGCTTTGAGACGTACGTGAGTTTGAGCTGTCACAACTGTCCGGATGTGGTGCAGGCTTTAAATATGATGAGCTTGATCAATCCTCGCGTGTCGCATACGATGATCGATGGGGCCGCGTTTAAAGAAGAGGTCGAAGCCAAAGGGGTCATGGCCGTCCCTGCCGTTTTTCTAAACGGTGAAATGTTTCTAAGCGGCCGTACGACGATTGAAGAGATCTTAGAAAAGTTGGGGCAAAAGGCCGATCCGTCATTCTTATCGGAAAAGGGGCTTTTTGATGTGCTGGTCATTGGTGGTGGGCCATCCGGGGCCAGTGCGGCTATTTATGCAGCGCGGAAGGGCATTAAAACCGGCGTGGTTGCCGATCGTTTTGGGGGGCAGGTCCAAGATACGCTCACGATCGAGAACTTTATCAGCGTCAAAAGTACAGAAGGCCCTAAGCTTGCTGCGATGCTAGAAGAACATGTTCGCGCATATGAGGTCGATATTATGGCACCTTACCGGGTTCATTCTCTGACCCGCCAGGAAGAGGAAGGTCTGATCTATGTCACATTAGAAAACGGAGCTACGTTAAAAAGTAAGACGGTCATTATCGCAACCGGCGCGCGCTGGCGCGAGCTGGGTGTACCCGGGGAAGCGCAATTTAAAAATAAAGGGGTGGCTTACTGCGCACATTGCGATGGGCCGCTATTTACGGGGAAAGATGTAGCCGTCATCGGCGGGGGGAACTCCGGTATCGAGGCGGCGATCGATCTTGCCGGTCTTGCCCGGCATGTTACGGTCCTAGAATTTTTACCGGAACTCAAGGCTGATACGATTCTTCAGGAACGTCTGGCCAAACAGTCGAACGTGACCGTGCTCACCAACGTCGCCACCCAGTCGATCGAAGGGGAAGACCGTGTTCAGAGTCTTACGTACATGGAACGCGATACAGAGACCATCAAAAAACTAAACGTCGATGGCGTCTTTGTACAGATCGGGCTCATTCCGAATACGGAATGGTTAGAGGGTACGGTGGAACGGAATCGCTTCGGGGAAATCATCGTCGATGCATATGGCAAGACATCGCTCCCCGGGGTGTTTGCAGCAGGTGATTGTACCAACATCCCTTATAAACAGATTATCACTTCCATGGGGAGTGGAGCGACTGCTGCGCTGGCCGCTTTTGACTACTTGATTCGTCAGTGACCTCCTCCCACCCTTGAAATGGATAAGTGTGCCTTGCAATGTATCACTTGTTATGATACACTGAAAACTGGATATGATATAGCTACCGCCGGAAGAGTGGGTCCACCCACTCTTCGTTTTTTGCCAAACTTCATGGAGCGCTGGAGATGATGGATATGCACCTGCTGGGATGAGTGATCATCCTGCGGGGCATGTGTAAGGAAAAATGGTAAGGCAGAAGGATAAACTTGTACGCAAACATGTGCGCGAACGTTTTGCCAAAAAGACCCAGGACGTTTTGTTGAAAAAACACGGTCGGAATGGATCTGAAGCGATGGATTGTGAAGAGCTGGAAAAAGGAGTGAGGCTTGTTTGTCGTACACGCCCGGATCTTTCGAGGCGCAAGTAGAAGCGTTGGTGCTTCCAATATTAGAACGGATGGCGCTTGAACTGGTCGATGTCGAATATGTCAAAGAAGGCGCAAACTGGTTTGTTCGCGTTTATATTGATAAAGAAGGGGGCGTTGGTATAGAAGAGTGCGGCAAAGTCAGCGAACAACTGGGGCGTTTGCTCGATCGCCACGACTTCATTCCCGACGCGTATTTTCTTGAAGTCTCTTCACCGGGTGCCGAGCGCAAGTTGAGAAAAGATCGTGAATTCGCCTGGGCTGTCGGAAAAGAGGTGCGCATCAAAGGGCGAGTATCAGAAGACGCGCCCGTTCAGGTGTGGGAAGGGACGCTTTTAGCGTATGATCCTGATATCGTATTAAAAACGAGTGAAGGTGAAGTGCGTATTCCGCGTCCAGGAGTTAAAGAAGCACGGCGCAAGGCGTCATTCCGTTTTTAAGAGGTGCCATGAAACATGAATCGGCATAAAAAACGAAACACACAACATGAAATATAAAAGAAATATAAAAAAAGAAGCATAAAAAATAGACATGAAAAAGAAACATGAAACAGAACATAATTAGGAGCATGTTTTGCTTGGATCAAAGGAGGTTTGCCGCGATGCGCATCGATTTTTTGAGCGCACTCGATGAACTGGAGCGTGAACGGGGCATACAGAAAAATGTTCTGCTGGATGCGCTCAAACAGGCGCTCATAGCTGCGTACAAAAAAAATTATCATACCGCGCAAAATGTGACGGTTCATATTGACGAAAAAACAGGAGATATTCGCGTCCTATCCCAGAAAACGGTCGTCGAAGAGGTGGGTGATCCGCGGCTCGAAGTGAACCTGGAACGGGCCCGTGGCATCAACCCGCGACTCGGTGTCGGGGACATTTTAGAAGAAGAAGTGACACCAAAAGATTTTGGTCGGGTCGCTGCGCAAACGGCTAAGCAAGTCGTCACGCAGCGGCTCCGAGAAGCAGAACGCGGGCTTATCTACGAGACGTACGTCGACCGTGAGGCAGAACTGGTGAGCGGACTCATCAGTCGAATTGACGGACGGAATGCGTATGTGGAACTTTCCAGGACAGAAGGGATTCTTCCCTTAACGGAGATCGTTCCGGGTGAAGTTTTAACCCCGGGAATGCGCATCAAGGCCATCATCACGCGGGTTGAAAAAGGAACGAAGGGCCCGCAGATCATTTTATCCCGCACCGATCCCGGATTTTTACGGCGCTTGTTTGAGCGAGAAGTACCGGAAATTTACGACGGAACGGTCGAAATCAAGGCGATCGCTCGCGAAGCTGGGGACAGGTCTAAAGTAGCGGTCTATGCCCGGGATCCCAATGTCGATCCGGTCGGTGCCTGCGTGGGCCCCAAAGGGGCCCGGGTGCAGGCCATTGTTCAGGAACTGGGCGGGGAAAAAATCGATATTGTGCGCTGGTCGAAGGATCCGGAAAGTTTTGTAGCCAGCGCTTTACAGCCGGCAAAAGTTTTGCGCGTTGAAGTATTTGATGAAGAGAAAGCGACGCGCGTCATCGTTCCGGATCATCAACTCTCTCTGGCTATCGGAAAAAAAGGGCAAAATGCCCGTCTGGCGGCAAAACTGACAGGCTGGAAAATCGACATTAAAAATGAGTCGCACGTTTCGGGCTCAGAAGGTAGAGCTTACGCGACTCATAAAACGATGTCATCAGCGCCGGAAACAGTAGAACAGGAAACAGTAGAATCAGAAGAAGATGCTACGATGATGTTTGACCATGAGCCATCCCCCGTGCCAGAGGTAACATCTGCAGTTCCAGCCCTGGATGAGACTGCCGGAAAGACTCGGCCTTAGCCGCGATGGACGTAGAGTTGCTCGTTATATCATTCAATGTGTTCAATCAACACAGTTCAATCAACTCAGTTCAGTCAACACAGTTCAATCAACTCAGTTCAGTCAACACGTTCAATCAACTCAGTACAGTCAACACGGTTTAATCCACTCGGTTCATAAGCACAACAGGTAATATTTTATCGCACAAAAAAAGGGTAGGGGGGCTTGATGATGGCCGGTAAAACAAAAAAAATACCCATTCGCCGGTGCATCGCCTGCGGCGCACAGAAGCCCAAAAAAGAACTCGTACGCATCGTGCGCACACCAGAAGGTGCTCTCCTCGTTGACCGCAAAGGTAAAGTCTCCGGACGCGGCGCGTATCTTTGTCCCAGTGAGGCATGTCTTAAGCTGGCGCTTAAGAAAAAGCTGATAGAGCGAGCGCTCGAGGTGCCTTTAACGCCCGAATTTGTGGAAGTGCTCGAGACGCAGTGGGCAGACATGCTTGAGGAGGCCCCCTCAGATGCCCGCTGAGAGGTTTTTTTCTACATTGGGGCTCGCTCACCGTGCTGGGAAAATCGCAAGTGGTGAAGATGCGGTTTTAGAAGCATTGCGCGCTTCCAGAGCGCACCTCGTGATCGTAGCGGGCGATGCATCCAATCGTACAAAAAAAATAATGCAGGATAAAAGTCGCACGTATGGTGTTCCGCTACTCGTCGTCGCTGAGCGGACGCTTTTAGGGTGGGCGCTCGGGAAATCTGCACGGGCAGTACTGGCAGTTCTCGATGCTGGTTTTGCCGATCTCCTTTGGCGAGCAGGGGGTGAAGCGGTGCAGAAACGATAAACATTTCAGTCGGGGGTGCCTCGATGGCTAAATATCGTGTGTATGAGTATGCAAAAAAGCTTAATATGTCCAGTAAAGAAATTATCACCATCCTGAAACGTCTTGATCTTCCTGTAAACAACCATATGAGTGTCGTCGATGAAGAAGCACAGGCCAAGATCGACCAATTTTTTCAGGATATCAGACGCCGCGCTCAAGAAGCGCGCATGAAAAAAGAATTAGAGCAGCAAAAGTTAGCCCAGTCGGCCCAGCTCAAAGCGGGGGCAGAAAAAGGTGAGACGGTGAGCGGAACAAAAACGGTAGAAGAGCAAAAATCTCAAAGCACGACAAATTCGGTTGAAAGTGTGCAGGTTGGCGGTGAGGCGCAAGGATCGGTTGGTGCGACGCCTGTACCGGAATTACAAGTAGAAAAACACACAGAAAAACATACACAAAAACGCACGGAAAAACACACGGAAAAACACACGGAAAAACACACAGAAAAACAGACGGTAAGCGCCGGAAGGTCGTTCACGGAACAAAGAGAACGTCCTGCACAGCGCCGCGAAGCACAGCATACGGATCGCCGCGGTGCTAAGCCGCGCTCGGGCGAGGATAGCCGGGGTGGGCGCGATCGAACTCGGGACCTAGCATCTCGCGGCGAGGCGCGGGGAGCGTCGTCCCGCCCGAGTCATACTCCTTCGGCAGATGGCAAGCGGGATCAAGCGCGTGACGTGGATCGGGATGGCGGGCGTAAAGAGCGCTTTAAGCCGGCCGGACAACGTGATCGGGACGGCGGACGACGTGGGGACGGAACGTATCGCGGTGAGGGCGCGCGACCGGGTGCTCCCTCTGGGGCGAAACGCGATCGACGAGGATTGGCCATTCCACCTGCACCGGTTGCCGAAGAGAAAAACGAACCGACGCGTCGGCGCACGCAGAAAAAGACGCCGAAAGAGTTTGAGTCACGCAAGGATGAGATCAAAAAACCGGGGAAAAAGCTGGCGCTTAAGGAGAAGCTTCCGCTCCGTGCTGAGCTCGATCTGGATGAAGACCTTGGCAACGATGATTTTGGAACGGTCACACGCGGCAAAAGACGTAATAAAAACCGTAAGCATAAAGATGTGACGTATGCAGAAGATAAAGTGACCCCGACCAAAATTGCCATCGACGAGACCATTCAGGTCAGCGAGTTTGCCCAGATGATCGGCAAAGAACCGGCAGAAGTGATTAAAAAGTTGTTTATGCTGGGCATCATGGCGACGATCAATCAAGATATTGATTTTGATGCGGCAACGCTGGTGGCTGGTGAGTACGGTATTGAAGTCGAAAAGAAAATCGTGCTCGATGAAGTCGAATTTGAGACGATCGAAGAACAGGATGATCCACACGATCTCATTCCCCGTCCACCGGTCGTGACGATTATGGGACACGTCGATCACGGGAAGACGACACTCCTTGACGCGATCCGGAAAACGCGCGTCGTGCAGACGGAAGCCGGAGGCATTACCCAGCACATCGGTGCCTATCAGGTTGAAGTCGGGGATAAAAAGATTACCTTCCTCGATACCCCGGGCCACGAAGCGTTCACTTCTATGCGCGCGCGGGGGGCGAAAGTGACTGATATTACCGTACTCGTTGTCGCTGCCGATGACGGAGTCATGCCTCAGACCGTTGAGGCGATGAACCATGCCCGGGCTGCAGACGTACCGATCATCGTTGCCGTGAACAAGATCGACAAACCGTCGGCCAATCCCGATCGGGTCATGCAGGAGCTTTCTGAACACGGACTCATTCCCGAAGCATGGGGTGGAGACACGATCTTCGTGTCGGTTTCGGCCTTAAAAGGTCAGGGGATCGATGAGCTTCTGGAGATGATTCTCCTCGTCACCGAACTTAAGGACCTTAAAGCGAACCCCAACAAACGGGCCAGAGGAACGGTGATCGAAGCCAAACTCGACCGCGGTCGCGGACCGGTGGCGACCGTCCTCGTCCAAAACGGTACACTCAAAATAGGTGATTCGCTTGTCATCGGTACGACCTACGGACGCGTTCGTTCGATGCACAATCACTTAGGCGAACGCGTGCAGGAAGCGCCGCCTTCGACGCCGGTAGAGATCACCGGATTGGAGAACGTACCGCAGGCCGGCGACCAGTTTATGGTGTTTGAAGATGACGGTAAAGCGCGTTCGATTGCCGAAGAGCGGGCGCTTAAGAGGCGCGAACAGGAGCTGCGCAAAAAAAATGTCAGCCTCGATGAGCTTTTCAGCCAGATCCGGGAAGGAGACACCAAAGAGCTGAGTCTTATCATCAAAGGTGATGTTCAAGGATCCGTCGAAGCGCTTCGTGCCTCGATCGAAAAAATCAAAGTCGAAGGGGTGCGCGTTGGCATCATCCATACCGGCGTCGGGGCGATCAATGAATCGGACGTCATGCTGGCAAAAGCATCGAATGCGATCATTATCGGCTTTAACGTTCGGCCGGATGCCAATGCTCGGGTGAGTGCAGAACGTGAAAAAATCGATATTCGCCTCTACAGCGTCATCTATAAAGCGATTGAAGAACTGGAAGCGGCTTTAAAAGGGATGTTGGATCCGGTGTACGAAGAAAAAATCATCGGCCAAGCCGAAGTTCGACAGACTTTTCATGCCTCGAAAATCGGCACGATCGCTGGTTGTTATGTCACCGATGGCGTCATTCGGCGGGATGCCGGCGTCCGCATTATTCGCGACGGCGTGGTCATCTATGAAGGGAAGATCGACTCTTTAAAACGCTTTAAGGATGACGCAAAAGAAGTCGCACAAGGCTATGAATGCGGGATTACTGTGCTGGGTTATAACGACATTAGAGAAGGCGACACGCTTGAAGCGTTTATAATGCAGACCGTCGATCAAGTTTAATGCATGGTGTGTCAGGCGCAGAAACGAGGTTTTTCGAACGGTCACTATGTAAATAAGGTGTGATAGATGATGGTCAATGTGCGCGTACAGAGACTGCAAGAACAGATCAAAAAAGAACTGGGCGTGCTTTTGCAGCAGGAACTCAAAGACCCGGGTATTGGTTTTACAACGGTTACCGGTGTAGAACTCTCGGGAGACCTTAAGTTTGCCAAGGTCTATATTAGTGTGATGGGTGATGCCTCGCAGGAAGAAGTCGCGCTCTCGGCCCTGAAACGGGCGCAAGGGTTTTTGCGGAGTGAACTCGGACGTCGCATCCCCATGCGCTATATTCCGGAGCTTTTGTTCAAACTCGATCATTCTCTCGATTACGGTATGCGCATCGAACAGATGTTAAAAGAGATCAAAGATGAAAAAGAAGGTCAGACAGAAGACCCTGCACCTTGATGGTTATGTATGAATGGCTCGCCTTCATGCACTGTCTGAAGGGCGGAGCGACCATGCTTGTGAAGGGATGATCTTGATTCAAAGGGGGGGTGTGGATGGGAGAACAAGGAAGCGTGCATCC
>PEBX01000049.1 GCA_003050645.1 Candidatus Carbonibacillus altaicus | reverse complement strand
GACATGATGGATGTTAAGGATGGCGGAAATGATAGACAAAACGTTTTCGCTATGCTATATTAAAGTCAATCTTTCTGGCCGTGGATCTTCTAGCGGTTTTGAAAGAAAGTTTTTTGTATGGTTTTAGTTTAGTTTGAATTTAATTTGAATTTAATTTGAATTTATTTTTATTTGTTGCCTGTTTTGACTTGCAGGTGATAAGACAATCTCATATCGAAATGGTGTTCGAACCTTCGGGGCAGGGTGCAATTCCCGACCGACGGTGATCGTTAGAAGACGTGTTTTCCTAACGTCAGTCCGTGACCCGCGCAAGCGGTGGATTCGGTGTAACTCCGAAACCGACAGTATAGTCTGGATGGGAGAAGGATGATCGACACCATAACCTCTGTTTTTGCGGTTGCACCAGATCGTTAACCGATCCATGTTTAATCGTTGTACATTTTTAACTGTTGGACATGGTTAACCGGTTTACGTTGGTGGGGCGTTCGCTATGTCCGATTCACCGTGAAAAAACTGAACGTCGGTCAGAGGTCGAACTGGCCTTGATCAGGTTATTGGGTGAACTTTGCATACGTGAATGCCGTAAGGTTCAGGCTGCAAAGCAGTGAGGATTAAGCTGTCTTACGTCAGCTCGTCCACTGACAGAGGTTTATGGGTCATACGTAATTTTCTCTCAACAACTTCTGCCCCGTCGAAAGACGGGGCTTTTTGCGTTGGTGAGCCATGTTCGAAGTTGGTGAGCCGTGTTCGGAATTGTTTTTCCTAATCGGTTACGCGTTTTGGTTTTTGACGCTTTTGTTTGAGAGAAGCATCTGAGAAAAGGAGGACAAAAAAGCGCATGTCGCATGATCAATACGCTCAAGATAAACGGACGTTCACTGAACCCGATTTTGCTGAACGCACTTTTGAGGAACTAAATAATTTTTCACATGAAGACCAGCGGTGGATGCAATATGCGCTCCATCTCAGTCAAGGCCTATATGCGCAAACATCCCCCAATCCAAGTGTCGGTGCGGTCTTGATCAAAGACGGGGAAGTGATCGGAGCGGGTGCCCATCTTAAGGCAGGAGAACCGCATGCGGAAATTCACGCGTTACGCATGGCAGGCGACAAAGCCCGTGATGCGGTGATGTACGTAACACTGGAGCCGTGCGTTCATCATGGGAAAACACCCCCTTGTACGGAGGCGATTATAGCGGCGGGTGTCAAAAAAGTTGTGGTGGGAAGTCGTGATCCGAATCCACGCGTTTACGGGAGGGGGATCGAACGTTTGCGTGAAGCCGGGATTACGGTGGTGGAGGGCGTCGAACAAATGGCGGTAGCTTGGACGAATCGCTTTTTCTTTACACGCATGCGCTTGGGACGACCTTACGTTACGATCAAGATGGCGATGACGCTGGACGGGAAAATCGCCACAAAAACCGGTGATAGCCGCTGGGTGAGCGGTGAGATCTCGCGGCGATATGTGCATACGCTGCGCCGTACGTATGACGCGATTATGGTCGGAAGCGGTACGGCATCGGTTGACGATCCGCTGCTTACCGCCCGGCTTGACCGACCTGAAGTTGGCCAAGCCGTCGGGAGGCAGCCGCTGCGTATTGTCGTCGACTCAAAACTGAGACTCAGTCCAATGCTTCGGTTGTTTCAAGACCGTTCGGCCAAAACGCTTGTCATGACCCGCGATGATGCGGCGGCTCAAACAATCGATACATTGCGCCGTCTGGGCATCGATATCATGACCGTACCATCCCAAGGACGGGCATCTCAGGTAGAGGAAGTAGAAGCAGATGGTCGCTCGATGGACCTGGCGGTAGACCTGAAAGAAGCACTTAAGTTGCTGGCGGATCGTGGGATTCAGTCGCTTTTTGTCGAAGGTGGTGGCACGCTTAATGCGGCTTTACTTCAAGAGGGGCTGGTCGATGAATATGTGCTTTTTATCGCACCTAAAGTGATCGGTGGCGTCTCGGCGAAGACGCCGGTGGAAGGCGAGGGACTTTTGCGCATGGAAGACGCCTATCCCTTTGAAATCATTGCCGTAGAGCGATTGGGAGAAGACATACTCGTTCGTGCACTTGCGAAGCGAACAGATGGCCAGCTTGCATATGATCCTAATTACACGTGAAAGAGGCAACTTTAACATGAAGGTAGGATGCTAGCTTTAAAATTGTGTTTTGATCGAAAGACCGTTCAGGTAAGGTATAGTTTTTCTGCCAAGCTTGATGATGAGAGGGAATAGAAAGATCGGCGATGGCCAGGGTCAGATGCGCATTTTTTATGCAATCTTTGGTGATGAGAGGGTGGTATCATGTTTACCGGACTCATTCAAACGTTAGGTACAGTTGTAAACGTAGTCCAACAACCGGGCGGTGGTGCGCTTCTTACCATTTGTTTGCCGGAAGTATGGCCTGATCTAACGCTCGGAGAAAGTATGGCGGTAAATGGAGTATGCTTGACCGTCATCGATATCGATGTACGGGACGGGCGCCGGATCACATTTGAACTCATGGTCGAGACGTTAAAACGAACGACGTTTCTTATGATGTCGGCGGGTACGGTCGTCAATGTGGAACGTGCGCTTTCCGTCGGTGATCGTCTGGGAGGACATATCTTAAGCGGTCACGTCGATGAAGTGGCGACGGTGATCGACAAAAATCCTGTTCAAGGCGCGACGCTTTTTACTTTTCGTGCGACGAAGGCGCGTCTTAGCGAGATCATCCCGCAAGGTTCGGTGGCGATTGATGGCATCTCGCTCACTGTGGTGGAGACCGGAGACGATTTTTTTACTGTATCGATCTTGCCTTATACGCTGGCTCACACGAATCTAGCCTATCGTGAGATCGGAGACGGGGTCCATCTGGAGACGGATATGTTCGGCAAGATGGTGAGGTTATATGTGGAAGCGTATCTGACGCGACGGTAGAAGGTAAGAAACGGCGGCATATGACGGACGGGCACGGCAAGACGGAGGCCACTAAAAGTGTAGGTGTAGGTAGATACGGAACGTAACGATACGATCGATCTCTTGCAAGACGGATGTCATGCGCATCCGAAGGACACTTTAGAGAAAGCAGGTGCTGAGCATGGAACAGAGAGCTGGTTTTTCTACGGTAGAAGAAGCGATTGCCGTTTTAAAACGTGGTGGTATGATCGTGCTCGTCGACGACGCGGATCGTGAAGACGAAGGTGATCTGGTCATGCTGGCCGAACATGTTACCCCTGAAGCCATTAACTTTATGATTACGTACGGGCGAGGACTCGTCTGTGTGCCGCTCACTGCCGAGCATGCCAGACGGCTTCGTCTTCACTTGATGGTTGAAGAGAACCACAATACCGATCCCCATCGAACGGCGTTTACCGTATCCATCGATGAGCGTACGACGCGCACCGGTATTTCTGCTTACGAACGGGCCAAAACGATTCATGCGCTGGTGGAGGAGACGACTACCGCTGAAGATTTCCGGCGGCCGGGGCATATTTTTCCGCTCATCGCTCGGTCCGGGGGTGTGCTTGAGCGGCGCGGTCACACCGAAGCAAGCATCACGCTGGCTAAACTCGCCGGAGCGAAAGAAGTCGCCGTCATATGCGAGATCGTAGGTGACGATGGCACGATGGCCCGCCTCGAGACGCTCAAACGTTTTGCCAAACAGCATGCGTTGCCGCTCCTCCATATTGCCCAGCTCGTTCAATATGAGCAACAACGAGGAGTACACACTTTACAAAATAGTCTCCCATTTAAACAAAATCGTTCCATATTTACGCCAGATCGTTCCCAACCTGTATTCAATCGTTCTCAATCGGAGCTCTCCTCATACCGGCATTCTACAACGGATAGAGGCACGTTATCTGATACAGATACCGGTATATTTTTGAATTCAGATGTAGGCACAGATTCTAACACGGCCATAGGGACAAATGATGTCAGCGGTGCAGGGGTGGAAGCGATCACGGGTGGGTATTCTAACGCGGATGTTGGCGTAGATTCCGGTACAAACTCTGTCACGGATCCCGCTAGAGGTGCCGGTCTAAGTTGGGGTAACGATGAGTGGGAAAAGAGGGAACATGCGGCCCTCTTTGCCGAACTAGCCGCACGCATTGAACGGACGGCGCCGATTCCACTGCCTACCCCTTTTGGTCTGTTTACATCCATTGTTTACCGGGACCGGGTAAATAACGCCGAGCATCTGGCCCTTATTATGGGAGAAGTAAGCGGAGATGAGCCGGTTCTAGTCCGACTGCATTCGGAATGTTTAACCGGAGACGTCTTTGGTTCGAAGCGCTGTGATTGCGGTCCCCAGCTTCATCTTGCGCTTCACATGATCGCCCGCGAAGGAAAAGGCGTCATGTTGTATATGCGCCAGGAAGGTCGGGGGATCGGTCTTTTTAATAAACTGCGCGCTTATGCCTTGCAAGATCAAGGACATGACACGGTAGAAGCGAATATCTTGCTCGGTTTTCCGGACGATGCGCGCGATTATGCGGCGGCCGCGTATATGCTTCACGATCTGGGACTGATAAACATTCGTTTAATGACCAACAATCCGCACAAACTGCGCGAACTCGAAACGTTCGGACTACACATCGCCCGGCGTGTGCCGCTCGTCCTCCCGCCACACGAGCACAATGCGCGCTACTTACAAACAAAACAGGAGAAAATGGGGCACTTACTGGATCTTTTGATGTTGAAAAGTAAGTCATAAGATGTAGCGGACGAACGTTTGATCAAATGTCTTATTCAAGGTTGGATAAGTTGAATCCACAGGTTGTGTCAGGCGTTCATTGATTCATTGAAAAGAAAGACAGAACCCTTGCCGCTGAGGCGGCACCAGAGAAGGATGAAATGTCCTATCTTATTTCGAGATAGTGATTCATTGAAAGAAGGAAATTGACTTATTGAAAGGACTTATTGAAAGGAAGATAAAAGAAGATGAATTTGATACAGAGTCATTCAGGTGTAAAGGTATGGGAAGGGTCATTCATCGGGCAGGACGTTACGATCGGTATCGTCGTCAGTCGTTTTAACGAATTCATTACCCGTTCGCTCTTAGAGGGAGCGCTGGGAGCAGCGAAAAAACACGGCGTTCGGGAAACGAACGTAGAAGTCGTCTGGGTGCCCGGCGCCTTTGAGATACCGGTTGCGCTCGAAGTGCTGGCGGCCACGGGTCGTTTTTCGGCGCTCATCGCCCTTGGCGCTGTGATCCGCGGGGCGACGGCGCATTTTGATTATGTCGCTGGTGAGGCAGCGAAGGGGACGCTCAATGTGTCGCTAAAGCACGCGCTTCCGGTTATCTTCGGTATCTTAACTGTGGATACGATCGAACAGGCCATCGAACGAGCCGGGACGAAAGCCGGCAACAAAGGTTATGAAGCGATGGTGACGGCTATTGAGATGGCCAATCTGTTGCAGCAGCTGAGGAAGGGGTAACATGATGGGGTAACATAAAGCAAAGACCGTTCAAACAAACGTCCCGGTCAAAAAGTAGCGACATTAAACTTTAATTTTTTCTTGCTCTTTAGGTAAAAACCTGATAGGATAAGGATAGGGTTGATAATGAGTATCAATTGATGGGCGGTGAGTCGTATGGCCCTATTTTCTTCCACGAAAACTTATGCTGAGCATTTACCCTCAGACACACCTGTGACCGATCCTGTGCCGCTTCCGTCAATACCGACCGGCGAGCGCGCTGTCATTGAGCGTTGGGACGCTTTGCCAGACGCCATGAGGGAGCGACTTTTTACCCTGGGACTTGCGCCAGGCGAGACGATTGTCTTAGAGCGCAAAATGCTTTTTCGCGGCCCGGTGGTGGTCGCTTTTCAGAGCCAGCGTTTTGCGCTGCGTTATGAAGAGGCCAAACACCTGCTGGTAAGGATAGGATGATACGGTCGATGCGACTTGCCCTTTTAGGCAATCCCAATACCGGAAAAACTTCCCTTTTTAACATGCTTACGGATACGTATGCGGCGGTCGGAAACTGGAGCGGTGTAACGGTTGAAAAAAAGTCAGGGCGCATCAAGACGCTGGATGCGGAGCTTGTCGATTTGCCAGGCATTTACTCCTTTAAGGCTTTATCTGAAGATGAACAGGTTGCCGTGCGCTTTCTTTTTGAGGAGCCGGTTGACGTGCTCTTAAACATCGTCGATGCGTCTCAACTTCGCCGGAATCTCCAGCTGACACTCATGCTGCTGGAAATGGATACACCGCTTATCGTCGCCTTAAATATGATCGACGTGGCTAAGGCACAAGGTCTCAGGATCGACACGGAAAAGCTGTCCCTGCTTTTGGGGGTGCCGATCGTTCCGATCGTGGCCCGGCGCGGTATGGGAAAACAAGAGTTGCTAAAGATGATTCGGGATGTGGAGCATCATCCGCAGAAGACAACCGTACCGGAGATAAATCAACCCGCAGCTTTCCGACGACCAAAAATCGATTATGGTGAGAGGATCGAACAGGCGGTAGCCCAGATCGAGGTGCGTCTTGCATCGATCCCGCACCGCCGCTTTATGGCTTTTCGTTACCTCGAAGGCCATCCTTATGTGACGGAACAGATAGACAAGATCGATCCTTCGCTGCGCGCTTTAAAAGAAACTCTAGAGCGTGAGATCGAAAAACAGGGCATGACCATCGGTGAGTATCTCACTGCAAAACGATATGCCTGGATGGATCAACATATTTTCGGCGATCAGGCGTCTGTTTTTGCTTACCATGCCCATGCCTATGCCGATCGGCAGAAAATGCAAAAATCTCCTGTTTCCGTGTCTCCGCTTGTTGGGAAACGTCACACACCGCGTCTTCATTTTTCAGAACGGCTGGATGCGCTCGTCACGCATCCTGTTCTGGGCATTCCTATTTTTCTCGGCTTGATGTATATTATTTTTCAGTGGACGTTTGACTGGCTGGGGACGCCTCTTTCGGATGCGCTCGAGGCTTTTTTTTCTGGACCGGTCACCGATGGGGCGACATGGTTGTTAGACACGATTGGTGCTGCGCCGTTTTATCGCGCTCTCATCGTAGAGGGGATTATCGCCGGCGTCGGTGGTGTGCTGGTATTCGTTCCGCAAATATTTATACTGTTTTTCTTTATTTCACTGCTCGAGGACTCCGGTTATATGGCGCGTGTCGCTGTCGTCATGGATCGCTTGATGGATCGATTTGGCTTAAGTGGCAAGGCTTTTATTCCTTTGATCATCGGTTTTGGCTGTAACGTTCCCGGGGTGATGGCGGCGCGCACGATCGACTCCCCGCGGGAAAGACTTCTTACGATGTTGGTCGTGCCGTATATGTCGTGTTCAGCGCGGCTCGCGGTGTACGCGCTTTTTGTCGGAACGTTTTTTAAGCACGGTCAGGGTTTTATTATTTTATCCTTATATGTACTCGGTGTGGTCATGGCGCTCGCGACAGCCAAATGGTTAAGTCTTAGCACGTTTCACCGTCTTCCTTCGTTGTTTTTGGTCGAGCTTCCACCTTACCGCCTGCCGCACGGACGGACGCTTTTTAGAAGCACGTGGGAAAAAGGAAAAGGTTTTGTTAAAAAAGCCGGTACGTTTATTCTGGCCGGTAGCGTTGTGATCTGGCTTTTGGGGTATGTAGGACCGCAGGGGATCGACGTGCCGATCGATGAGAGTTTTTTGGCCCAATTAGGGAATCTGTTTGCGCCGCTTTTTACGCCGCTGGGCTTTCCTTTCTGGCAGGCCGTGGTCGCTCTCATTACGGGTTTTTTGGCTAAAGAAGTGGTGATCTCGACGCTCAATATTGTTTTTTATGCAGGCTCGGCACAGATGCTTACGCAGGCCCTCTATGCGCACTTCACTCCGCTTTCCGCTTATGCTTTCCTCGTGTTTATGGCGCTTTATATTCCTTGTCTGGCCACGGTGGCAGCACTCCTTAAAGAGTCCGGTTCCCGCAAGTGGATGGTTTTTTCGATGAGTTATTCGTTTGTCCTGGCTTATGTGACGAGTTTGATCATTTATCAAGTGGGAAGGCTTCTCGGACTTGGATGACGTGTCCGGTTTAACACATAAGATTTTTATTGTTTAACGACTGAGTGAACGACTGAAGTGCCATCGGAGGTTTTTGAAGCGAGGCCGGTGATGGGCGACATGTGAGGTCACGCCGGGAAAGGATCGATCGCAGTAATTATTCGGTTGAATGGAGAGAGCGTCGGGAGGGAGCGTCCATGGTAACGTTATTCGTGAATATCGGTCTCGGCATTGCGATCTTTGGGTATACCGCCTGGCAGCTTAGGCAATTTTTCCAGAAAAGGAAAAAAGGTGCTTGCGAAACGTGTATGCTTAAAGATGGCTGTAACGGAAAGACGTGTATGATCGGTTTGACCACGATTCAGAAGAAGTCCCCTTCGTCCAGTTGAGGCAAAGGCGTTTGCCACGACATAGATGTGTTTTTTCGGAAATATCGAGATCCGTAACGACTTTTGAAGCGGTCGCTTGCTTTTTTGCTCATCGCTGGCTATACTAACCTTAAGTGTGTTTGGCACGGCTTCCCTCTGTTTGCGCGGTGACGGACAACCGCACTATAGGAGGCGTTGGTTTGCCCAAGGTAACTCAAAAAGTGTCCATCCTCGCTCTGGGCGGACTCGGGGAAATCGGCAAAAATATGTATGTGGTACGTTACGGTGATGACATCGTCGTCATCGATGCCGGTCTTAAGTTCCCCGAAGAAGAGATGCTGGGTGTCGACATCGTTATTCCAGATTTATCGTATCTTGAAGAAAACCGTGACAAAATTCGCGGCGTTGTGCTCACCCACGGGCATGAAGATCATATCGGAGCAATCGCTTATGTGCTTAAACAGTTTAATGTCCCGGTCTACGGTACCCGGCTCACGCTGGGGCTCGTTCAGGTCAAGCTGAAAGAAGCTGGGTTAACGGGGAATGTGCGACTTCATTCGGTAACGACGGACTCTGTCATCCGACTCGGGTCGATCATCGTATCATTTTTCCGGGTGAATCACAGTATTCCTGATGCCGTTGGGGTTGTGTTAGAAACGCCGGAAGGTATCATCGTGCATACGGGGGATTTTAAATTTGATTTTACGCCGGTCGGGGGCCAGACGGCGGAACTCAACAAAATGGCCGCACTGGGAGAGCGTGGTGTGCTTGCACTACTCTCGGACAGTACGAATGCCGAGCGTCCGGGTTATACCGGGTCGGAACGTAAAGTCGGCGACAATCTCAAGCGTATGTTTAAGCAGACGACGTCACGCATCATCATTGCGACGTTTGCTTCTAATGTTCACCGCACTCAACAAATTTTCGAAGCGGCAGAATTGACCGGGCGCAAAGTGGCCATCGTCGGTCGCAGTATGGTCAATGTCGTAAACATTTCCCGGGAATTGGGCTATCTTAATATTGACGATGAGATGATCATCGATCATGAAGATGTCGCCAAACTTCCCCCGGAAAAAATTGTCATCCTCTCTACCGGCAGCCAGGGCGAGCCGATGTCGGCCCTTGCTCGTATGGCGCGCAGTTCCCACCGCACGCTTGATATTTTACCGGGTGATACCGTTATTCTCTCGGCGACTCCGATCCCAGGCAATGAGCGCTTTGTCGGTCGCACGGTCGATGCGCTTTTCCGCCTCGGTGCGGAAGTGATCTACGGTCCAGGTTCGGAAACGGGTGTGCACGTATCTGGTCACGGTTCACAGGAAGAGCTCAAGCTTATGCTTTCACTCATCCGTCCGAAATACTTTATTCCGATTCACGGCGAATATCGCATGCTCCGCCGCCATGCGATGCTAGCCGAGGAAGTCGGTGTAAGGCCCGAAAACATTTTTGTCATCGATAACGGTGACGTCGTGGAAATCGAACAAGGGATCGCGCGCCTTGGTCCGAAGGTAAGCGTCGGTCAGGTCTTAATCGATGGTCTGGGCGTCGGCGACGTCGGGAACATCGTTTTAAGAGATCGCAAGTTGTTATCACAAGATGGTATACTCGTCGTTGTTGTCACCTTGAGTAAACAGAAGGGAACGATTCTCTCCGGACCGGATATCATCTCGCGCGGTTTTGTCTACGTGCGCGAGTCGGAACCGCTCATGGAAGAAGCGAGTAAGCTCGTAACCAACACACTGAACAAACTGATGAATGATAATGTGAGTGACTGGTCTTCACTCAAAAATACAGTCAAAGATGCTTTAGGCCGTTTTTTATTTGAGCAGACGCGACGTCGTCCGATGATCCTTCCGATCATCATGGAAGTGTAAAAAGAAGACCGGAATCAATAAAAAAAGCCGAGAATGCCTTGTCTTACAAAAAAGGGTTCTCGGTATTTTTATTTTGTCTCGTTACTTCGTCTTGATGCTGGTTCGATTGGTCTTGTGCACAAAATGAATCTCACTTGCGATACATGTCCAAAGAACGTTCCTTTGCCTTGCATATGCTGCTAGGGGAGGGATGATGATGGGCGAATTCGATTTATGGCAGTCCGTGCTACGCGAGGGGGCATTTGCCGCGCTTTTTGTCTGGTTGCTTTTATATGTCATCCGTTCGACGAGTGAACGGGAGCAAGTCCTTCTGCGGCTGATCGAAACCCTTTCGCAAAAATACGATACGCTTGTCAAAGACATACAGGAGATCCAGGCGTATCTTAAGGAACGGTTAAAATAATCCTATTCGTAGATCCAACAAAGGAGAGAGCAGATTCAGTAACAGTACATGAATTATTAATAAAACTAGACCGGATAATCTTGTTAAAATATTATATATTGAAATATATTAAAGATGAATCTAAACAATGCAATCACGTTTAAATGAAAAATATATACAGAGTGGACTTAAGGTCGTACATGAAATCGGGCAATCTGTAAAGACTATTGAAGAAGCCATCATGTCTTTTCAAGTTGATTTCAAAGGGACGGGAAGGAGCCTGTCGATGCGCCCGTGTGATCGTTACCGTGATGTCCTATCGGCTGATCAACCCCAGGGTGATCAGGAGAAAGATGATGACCGGGAAAAACAAGCTGACGCACATCTCAGTCAGCAGGTGATGAATGCGATTCGGAATCTCGGCCAGACGACCGTTCCGAGCGGAGATGCGCGCCTTTTTACACTCACGATTATCGGGCAGATTGAAGGGCACCTCACCTTGCCGCCGCAAAACAAGACGACGAAATACGAGCATCTCATTCCCCAGTTGGTGGCAGCCGAGCAAAGTCCGGAGATCGAAGGGGTGCTCATTATTTTAAATACAGTCGGGGGCGACGTGGAAGCAGGGCTTGCCATCGCCGAGATGATAGCATCTCTTAGTAAACCGACTGTGGCCCTCGTTCTTGGCGGCGGGCACTCGATCGGCGTTCCCATTGCCGTCGCTGCTGATTACAGCTTTATTGCCGAGACGGCGACGATGACGATTCATCCGATTCGTTTGAACGGTCTCGTTATCGGCGTACCGCAAACGTTTGAGTACATCGACCGTATGCAGGAGCGTATTATTCGTTTCGTCGTCAAACATTCGCGTATTGACGATCGGACGATGCGGGAGCTTATGTTTAAAACGGGTGAACTGAATCGCGATGTCGGAACGAACGTCGCCGGGGAAGAGGCTGTTCGCTACGGTTTGATCGACGAAGTCGGTGGGATCGGACAGGCGCTTGGCAAATTAAAAAAACTGGTAGAAGAACGCAAGCAAAGCGCCGGAGATACGGGACACCTCGTGCAGTGAAACGCTTGCAGAAAAATGCCTGCGGTAAAACCCGTACTGTGAACCGTGTTCCGTGAAAGGTGTGCTGTGAAAAGCGTGCCGTGAAAGGTGTGCTGTGAAAAGCGTGCCGTGAAAGGAGGACGGACCGTATGTATGATGCGCTTTATCCACCGGACGTGGTGTGGACCGGGTTTTCCGATTTAAAACATGAGTCTTTATTCGTCTCGGATGGTATCCGTACTTTTGAGGTCGTGCCCAAAGGGACGCTTACATTCTCTCTTGTGCGCATGATCAGCCCCTATGTCGAGGATTATCTCGATGCACGATATCAACCCGGGCGGGAGATCGCGCTAGGGTATTTGAGTTCTAAAGACTGTCCATGAACTCCAGGGCAAACTATGGTATAATGTTGCCAGCGTTTACCGCGCCATTAAGTAAGCAAAACATAAAATTGAGGCGGTTCGATGGCAGCAAAGAAAAAAAAGTCTCGAAAAAAACTGGATGCAACGATTCGGAGAGAGCTTTTTGCGCTTTTGGCCATTGCCCTATCTATTCTCGCCTTGAGCGAGACGTGGGGCATCGTCGGGCGAAGCTTAAAGCTTTTTTTGCGTTTTTTCTTTGGTAACTGGTCTTTTATTGTCCCTCCTGTCGTCATTTTTTTCAGTTTGACCCAGCTCATACGCCGCCGTCTGCCTGCCTTAAGTGCCGAACGCCGCAGCGGGTGGCTCCTTTTATACGGTATGTTACTTCTGTTTGCGCATATGGAGCTTTTTACGCGGCTTACAGAAGACGGTGGACTGACGCAATCCATTTTGCAAGAGACGTGGTCGCGCTTTTTACTGGAAGCGAGAGGGGAGACGCCCCTGGCCATCGGCGGCGGTATGGTTGGCGCGGTCCTCTTTACGGTTTTTTATTTTTTGTTCGGTTACTACGGATCGTTATTGGTCGGACTCGTCCTCTCCCTCATCAGCGTAATTTTAATCACGGGTATCAGCTTAAACCGAGTTTTTTTGTCGCTCAGAAAACAGCTTAGAAACATGCGCCGTGCCTTGAGGCGTATCGGAAAACAGATAGGTCAGTCGATGCGTGCTCTGGCCGATCGTTTCTGGCAGGGGCGCGGTGCGGGCCAGAAGAAACAAGCTCAAACAAAGGGAAATGCGACAGCGCGTGAAGACGATGCACCTCCCATGCCCAAGAAAGCTTTAGAGGCATTCGATGCTTCCTGGCCGGAAGAGACCGAACAGGTTGAACTGCCCATTATCGTCGATTTTGCCGATCGTACGTTGGATTCGTCCGATTTTACGTCTTCCCTGTCGGCTTCGTCGTCCAGGCATGATGAAAACACGGTGAATGAATCGCCCCGGGAAAGAGCGTCCGCTCCGGAACAGGTTAGCGTCGCAGATGTCGCCGTGGATATAAAAGAAAAAGCGTCAGATGTTGTGCCTTCCTACACACACGGCGCAGGCACGGTATATGACGGGGTTACACCCGGAACGAAGATCCCTTTTATGAAAGATACCGATACGGAATCGCGCGAAAGACCGCTTTTTCCTTCTCAATCGTCGCCCCCTTCTGAAACGTCTCGCTCGCTTCCTTCCAAAAGTCCTTCCGAGTCGGGCGGTGACGGGTCTTTGCCTGGAGAAATAGAAATTGAGAAACCGTACACCTTGCCGCCACTCGTTCTCCTTGACCGACCGAAACGTCCGATGGCCAAAGAAAACAAGCGCATTATGCAAAATGCGCAAAAACTGGAACAGACACTGGCCTCGTTTGGAGTGCAGGCAAAAGTTTTGCATATCCATCGCGGGCCTGCCGTGACGCGCTATGAAATTCAGCCGGACATCGGGGTGAAAGTGAGTCGTATCGTCTCACTGACAGATGATATTGCGCTCGCCTTAGCCGCCCGGGATATCCGCATGGAAGCGCCGATACCGGGAAAATCGGCGATCGGTATTGAGGTACCCAATGACGATATCGCCGTGGTGACGATTCGTGAAGTGCTGGAGTCGGCTGAATTCCAGCAGTCACCCTCCAAATTAACGCTTGCTCTGGGACGGGACATCTCCGGGGAGCCGGTCATCGGCGATCTTACGAAGATGCCCCATCTTCTTGTCGCCGGGGCTACGGGTAGCGGAAAAAGTGTGAGCATCAACACGATGATCGCCTCAATCTTGCATAAAGCGCGCCCGGATGAAGTGAAGTTCGTCATGATCGATCCCAAGATGGTCGAGCTTTCCATCTACAACGATATCCCGCATATGCTCTCTCCGGTCGTGACCGATTCGCGTAAAGCACAACTCGTCCTCAAAAAAATGGTCGTGGAGATGGAGACGCGTTACGAAGCGTTTGCCAAAGCCGGTGCCAAAGATCTGGAACGTTTTAACGAGATCGTCATCGCCCACGGCTCTCGTCCGCTTCCGCTCATCGTCGTTATCGTGGACGAGCTCGCCGATTTGATGATGGTCGCCGGTCATGAGGTCGAAGAATCGATCGCGCGGCTTTCGCAAAAAGCTCGGGCGGCCGGTATTCATCTCATCATCGCGACACAGCGCCCGTCCGTCGATGTCATCACCGGTGTGATCAAAGCCAATATCCCGTCGCGGATCGCCTTCGGTGTATCGTCCCAGGTCGACTCGCGTACCATTTTAGATATGGCCGGTGCCGAAAAATTGTTGGGCCGCGGGGACATGCTGTATATGCCGGTAGGCGCTGCGAAAGCAATTCGGGTGCAGGGATGTTTTATTAGCGAAAGAGAGATTCATGCGCTGGTCGATTTTATACGTAAGCAAAAAGAACCGGCGTATGATCCGGAGCTCGTCTCCGATCGCGAAGAACTCTCCGCTGAGATGGTTGATGATCCGCTGTTCGAACGAGCGGTGGAGATCGTCCTCGATCAGGGATCGGCTTCCGCCTCGCTCCTGCAAAGACG
>PEBX01000227.1 GCA_003050645.1 Candidatus Carbonibacillus altaicus | reverse complement strand
CGGTATGTTCCCAATGCAAGTATCTCCTATCATCAACTCTTTTCTTCAATTTTTTGGAAAAATGGCGGCGGTGGTTGACGACAAACCCTTTGGCGGAGTTGGCTTGGAGGTGAAGGAGGAAGCCTAAAACGGATTTTTTTCAAAGTAGACTCTCATGCCGCAAGCACTACCACAATGAAAGAAAAATAACATCATATTTTCGGCATATTTTCGGAGCAGATCCTTTATGGTAGAATAATCTTAGTTGAAAGAACTTTTATCCGATTGAAGCGAGGGAAAATCCCATGGTTGATCTGGACAAGGCAATACCGATGGTGATTCAAGTCTTAAACGAGCAATTCTCCCCCTATTTTATTATCTTGTTCGGTTCGTACGCACATGGTAATCGAACCCCTGAGAGTGATCTAGATATTGCGTTTTTAAGTGAAAAAGAGAGTGATTTGTACGTCTGTTTTTTAACCGCACAGACCTTATCCGAAAAAATCGGAGTTCCTGTGGATCTGGTCGATCTTCAGGCTGCATCGACGGTTCTTCGCGCGCAAATTATGTCTACAGGAAAGATGATTGATGTAAAGGATCCGTTGAAGAAGGATAAATTTCACATGTATACATATTCCCAATACGCCCGACTGAATGAAGAACGGCGTCCCATTCTGGAGCGAATTGCGAAGGAGGGTAAAATTTTTGATCGATGACGTCGGGTCTGCCACAAACAAGCCGAGAAGCCTTTGATCTTTTATCCACTGCTCAAGTGATCTCCGAGGAATCGGCGAAGCGACTAAAGGGAATGGTGGGTTTTAGAAATATCGCAGTACATGAAAATTCGATTATGACATCAAGGGGTGAAAGGATTTATGTTTAATCAATATCGTGAAGCGAGTTATTTCTGGGATATAGTAGGTCCGGTATCTTTACTTTTTTTTGCGATATTTTTAATATTATCTGTTCATGCCGTGAAGAAAAAATCGATTTTATTATTGCTGATTTCGGTCATCGTTACTGGAATTGTTTCGTATATCACATTGTGGTCTATTGGAAGGTATTTATTCGTCATCATGATACTACAATTCATTGCACTTGGGTATATTACGTATAAAAAGTTTATAAATTAATATAACTTAATTCCGAAAGCTTTACTGTGAGATATAATGAATGGACTAGGGTGGGCACCATTGCCAAAATTTTTTTCGGTTTTCTTTAAGGTATGTTTAATCGCTACTTTCAGACTCCGATTCAGCCGCTCGGTGAAGATGTTATCAACTGCCCGACCTGTAGGGATAAATGCGAAAATGATGTGGTAATAGTGGGGAGAGGTCATTCAACTGGTGGGGAAAAAGGTAAAATTTATAGCGACCGTTCAATCCGGTGAACGTATGGAGTTCAGCGGGGCCTATGAGGATACCCTTTCGGGTGAGATTGGGGAGCGCCTCTATCCGTCTAGGCGCTCCCTGACTCCCTTTTTCAGCGTTTTGCAAAGTGACGGCGGATCGGTATGTTCCCAATGCAAGTATCTCCTATCATCAACTCTTTTCTTCAAGGTTTTGGAAAATGGCGGCGGTGGTTGACGACAAACCCTTTGGCGGGGTTGGCTTGGAGGTGAAGGAGGAAGCCTAACACAAACCTTTTTCAAAGTAGGTTCCTTTATGGTAAAGGTTCATATTGTGTCTCTCCTTCGCTCAAAGGGACATATGCATCTTCCGGATCAGCAGGCTGAACCGCAAAGAGTCGATTCGGAGTATAGACTCATAGGGACTCCTTTTTGTTCGATCAGCTGTTTGAGTTACTCCCTCCTCTAAAATTTTTTTCTTTAGGCGAAAAACCTGACGAGTACTTAACTTCAATTCACTCGCAGCTTCGCTTACTGTGATAAGCCCGTTCATGTGCTTCATGATTACCGTATAACGCTTCAATTCTTTTTTGGTCAATGTCATTCTCTCCTGTCCCATAGTGACATTTTCTCTGAAGCGTTACGATATGACAATATCACAGACGTACAACAGAGTGATCGTGAACACTTGACTTTTTCTCTTCTATGTGCTAAAAATATAATCAGAATGTTCTGGTGACGATCCGTACCTCCATGGGGGGTGATATCCAATCTCGAGTCATCGAATTGGATATTTATT
>PEBX01000226.1 GCA_003050645.1 Candidatus Carbonibacillus altaicus | reverse complement strand
CGGGGTTGGCGTCGACATGATTGATGTGGAAGCTGCGACAGAAAAAGGGATATACGTTGCCAATGTGCCCGATTATGGCATAGATGAAGTGTCCGATCATGTCCTCGCCTTTATCCTCGCCCAGTCGCGGCGTTTGTTCGCCTACCATTCGCACGTCGCACAAGGTGGGTGGGACTTTAAGGCGGTGGACATCCCGGTGCGTGCGAGCAAAACGAGGGTTGGCCTGATTGGTTTTGGCAATATCGCCAGACGCCTTGCAAAGAAACTGCTCGCCATTGGGTACCAGGTGTGCAGTTACGATCCATATCTGTCGGAGCAGGCAATTCGTGCAAAGGGTGTCACACCAGTCTCGTTGGAAGAACTTTTGCAAACGTCTGACTATATATCCATACATGTTCCTTTGGTCAAAGAGACCCGTCATCTGATCTCATCGCCGGAATTTGCAATGATGAAGCCAAGTGCCTTTCTTATCAATGCAGCGAGGGGGCCGATTGTCAACGAGAATGCCTTGCTGGAAGCGCTGAACAAAAAACACATTGCGGGTGCTGCGCTGGATGTGACGGAAACAGAACCATTGCCTGAGCATCATCCGCTGCGCCAGATGCCAAATGTCTTGATCACGCCGCATGCCGCCTGGTATTCGGAAGATGCGCTGGTGGAAATTCGCAGGAAAGCATGCCAAAACATTCTTGATGTCATGAAAACGGGAAAACCTACGTATTTGGTGAATCGCTAACTGGTAATGATACGGGAAAATTCATGGTAAAGGCTAAAAAGCTATATTTCAAGAAGATGATGCGGCGCGGGTATTCCAATACTTCTTTGGAATCCCGTGCTAGATGTTTTCCGTAAAACTATTCAGGGTAGCTTATCCGGCGATTCCCGCTGCAGAGGAGATTGTCAAACTTCTTATGCGTCAATCGATTCAGATTGATCGTGCAAGCCTGATGTTAGATTATGCCAGAGTTTACACAAGTTTTATAGAAATAGGTAAGGCTGTGGGAATAGGTAAGGCTTTGAAATAATCTCCGCCTTTTCCCCTCCCCCACACCGTGCATGCGAGTTTTCCCGCACTCGGCGTTCCATCTACTGATTAGCCGATCATTTCAAACCCTAAGACCTTTCGATACTAGGGTATCGAAGGTTGACCACATGGCATCCCTCCTTTTTCGGATGAGATGTACCCATATTCTTACTCGACCTGTGATCAGAGGGTTGAAATGTCTTTTAATCAGTAGACTGCGGCCTATTCCTCCAATCCCATTACAGGATCTTCATCGGTCATGACCACGCTCTCATCAGTCTAAACTCACTTCGGCTTATGGCCTTATAGAGACCGGCCGCGTATCGGCGGTTTGTAGACTCCATGGGAGTCTAGGCCGTGACTGACTTTCCTTGTTCCTGCTTCCCTAGCCGTACATACGCCCGTTTAGGTGGCCGCTCTGAGCCGAATGCCTGCTCATCCCCATCGCCGGAAGGACGTGTTTCATAGACTCCATTCCTACTCCACGTCAGGCATTAGGTCCTGGGAGTTTGGAAAATACTCCTCGGACAGCCGACCGTTTCCAGACGGCCCTGATAACGACTCGTACTTTCGCGGCTTCGTCAGAGAGGGAGTCACCCTCTCATTCTCACCTTTCGGGCTTTATAGCACCCCAGCGTACGCACCATGCGTCTGAGGGCGTTTAGGTCCCTTGACGCCGACTTCGCCTAGCTTCAGACCTCGGGAAACCGATATCTTCCGACGCCTGTAGGAGTTTTAGGTCGATAGTTTCGAGACGGCATGGGTCTCTCATTCCTATCGTCGGAAAGCAAGTTAGGATAATATCTCATCCCGCACTTTTCACATTGTTCTCATCAAACAATGCTTATAGTGCAACAAGTCGCACCATTCCTATCACCGGAAAGCAAGTTAGAGTGATAATTCATTCCGTACTCTTCACATTGCTCACACAAAGTTTGTAGTGCACCACGTCACATTACGTTAGAACAAGAACGAAGCATGTAACTACCACCTTTACAGTATCATTTAGATTATACTATCAGAATTAACGCGGTGTATTGTTAAAATTTAAGTCCAAAAAAATTAGCCTGTTGAGGTTTTGCAACAGGCTGAAAGCATGACCATCAG
>PEBX01000003.1 GCA_003050645.1 Candidatus Carbonibacillus altaicus | reverse complement strand
AACGCTGGAAGAACGCGCCGCACGGCTTGAACAGGGAATTTTAGAGGCTGCCCACCAAACATCCCTACCGCTTACGGTAAACCGCGTCGGTTCCATGCTCACACTTTTCTGGACGGAAGGACCGGTCGTCGATTTTGCTTCGGCCAAGACGCAGGATGTGAATCTCTTTGTACGGTTTCATGCACTTTTGTTAGAACGCGGTATTTACGCACCTTCCTCGGCTTTTGAGGCATGGTTTGTGTCACTCGCCCACGACCAGGTAATCATCGAGGAAACGATTGAAAAAATAACCGATGCAATGGGTGTGTTGGCTGGCGAACACATTTCCTAAACCTATTTCAGGATAAATGTATGTTGCTTGGGAATCGATCGGTCGCATATGGAAAATTTCTGCATAAAGCATTTTCTGGAACAAAAGATTCCAGTGCCAAAGATTCCAGTGCCATAGATTGAGGAGCACATGACATGATCCGGTGTATAAGGGTGCTTCGAGGAGAGGGGGGAAGACGGTGGAAGTGATCAAAATTACACCGCGTGGATACTGTTATGGCGTTGTCGATGCCATGGTCATCGCCCGGCGGGCAGCGCAAGATAAGACGCTGCCGCGTCCGATTTACATCCTGGGGATGATCGTGCATAACAGCCATGTCGTAGAAGCATTCCGCGAAGCGGGTGTCATCACGGTTGACGGATCCGATCGTTTATCGATACTGGATAAAATCGAACGTGGCACGGTCATCTTCACGGCGCACGGTGTTTCTCCTGAAGTCCGGCGTCGGGCCCGGGAAAAAGGACTCGTGGTGCTTGATGCCACCTGTCCGGACGTGACCCGTACGCATGTTTTGATCGAAGAAAAAGTAAAAAAAGGGTATGAAGTAGTCTATATCGGTAAAAAAGGTCATCCCGAACCGGAAGGGGCGATCGGTGTAGCGCCGGGGCACGTCCATCTGATCGAGACTGCGTCTGACATCGAGATGCTCTCGATTCCCCGAGACTACCCGCACATTCTACTCACGAATCAAACGACGATGAGCCAGTGGGATACGGCCGATCTCATGGCGGCTGTCCTCGAACGCTTTCCTCAGGCAGAAGTGGTGAACGAGATTTGTCGGGCCACGCAAGTTCGTCAGGAAGCAGTGGCCGAGCAGGCGCGCGAAGCCGATCTCACCATTGTCGTCGGTGATCCGCGCAGTAACAATTCCAACCGCCTGGCGGACGTGAGCATAAAAATTGCCGGTACACCGGCTTATCGCGTAGCGGACGTGCATGAGATTGATCCAAAGTGGCTGTTTGGCAAACGGAAAGTCGCGGTGACGGCCGGGGCCTCTACACCGACGGCGATCACGCATACGGTCATTCAATATCTGGAACAGTTTGACGCGCATCGACCTGAGACCTGGGAAAAGCCTGCCTCACCTCCGTTAAACCGCATCTTGCCTAAAATTAAATCAGAGGTGTAAGGTTCCACTTGTCTGCCCTGACCTTCGTTTAGCAAGAAGGTCAGGGCTTTTTTAATAGCCTGTGATGCGACATGTGTGTCATAACTTTTGCCTAGAAACCATACAGTGAGATAGAGTGTTTTTTGACCGCATATGCGTGGCATCACACCCTCTGCTTTAAACATGTCTGTAACTGTAACCAATGAGGCAAAAGCTACATGGCCGGTATAATGTGCGCTGAGATGCTCAATAGCGCTAAGATTTTCAATATACAAGGAGGTGGCTTATCTTGGCCCAGTCTTCCCGCATTGCCTTTGAGTTTACCGAACGTATTCCGCTCGATACGCCGCTTTCGCATGTTGATGCACTTCAAGATGTTGAAATCATACCCGACATTGAGCTCGCCCTAGAAGGTCAAGTTTTCCGGATTCGTGGATTTCTGACCTTTCATGCGACGTATGACGATACCTATGATCTTAAGACCAAGCCTCATGTGCTCGATGAGCAGGCTGCTCCACGTAAAAAGGGGGCGGGCAAAATTTTTTATCGCATTCCGGTCGACATCACCCTTCCACCGGACCGGGTCGATTCGGAAGGGATTGACTTTGAAATTCGCGATGTGCGTTTTGAACTGGCTACGCCTACCCGTCTTTTGCTCAGTTTGACTATTGAGATGTCGGGTATTACGACGGAAGCCGATTATAAACCGCTTTTTGAGCAATCGGAAATGTTGATCGACACGACAAGTTACTGGAAACATCCCTATGAACAGCGCGGCATGGAAAGTCCGTTCCTGTATGAACAGGCACTGGCGAACAGTAAAGCGTCACAAATTACGGATGATTCGACTGCCCACGAAACCAAAGATGATCTGAAGGAAAAAAAATCGCAGCCATACGAAGAGACAATTCATACGGATTCAGAACGCATCATGCGGGATGATACTGTCGGTGAACGCGTTCATGTGCACGGACAGTCGGAAGAAGGGGTGGAGTATGCTACAGATATAGATACGGGGTTATATGAGGAGAGGGATGGGTACCATAAAGATAAGGATAAGTACCACGAGGAGACGGATGGGTACTACGAGGACACAGATAGGTACCACGAAGACAAGGATAACTACCACGGGGACACGGATGGAGGCGTGGTTGAAAAAGCCGAAACAGGTCAAGCGAACTACGGTGAAACGAAAAACGATGTGAACACCACAAACATTCACGCCGGTCGTGAGATGTTGACGAAACAACTGCTTAAAGAACAGGCCCAGAAAGGGGAAGAGAAAAAAGCAGAGGAAACAGTAAAAAAAGGAGATACACAAAAAGAAATAGTCACAAAAATAGATAAAAATAAGGAAGAAACGAAAAAAGAAGAGATGGCTTACGTATCGATCCATGAAACGGTACAAGGTTTCACGTCTGAAGATGAAGGGATGAAAAAAAACGCTGCACACGTAGATGGCGACCCGGTGTATACTGAACACATACAGGACAGTGCTGGCTCATCTGCCTCACCGGCTGACAGACAGCCTAAAAAGGCGCGTTTTGTGATCGGTAGCGACGATGCGGTGGAGGAGGAAGCGGAGACAATAGGTACCACGACCTTTTTGGATGACGCGCAGGGGTCGGTGATTCGGCGTATTTTCGGCTTTCTGGAAGAGCGGCACACGGCTCTCATCTGGCACTTTGTGCAGGAAGATGAGACGATAGAAGATATCGCTTCGCGTTATGGATTATCGGCAGAATCGATTCGTCGCGCGAATACGCTCCAGGGTGGTGACATTCACCCGGGTATGCGCCTTAAAATCCCTCAGAAGCGTACGCTCCGGATCGACGGTGCCGATCGATAAGGTGGGATGAGCGATGGAGAGCGTGCCCATGAAAGAGAACGATGAGCGTGAAGCGCTATACCGAGCGCTTACGAAGCTCGGGTACCGCTCGCCCGTTTTAAGCGAAGGCGAAGCCGGATGGATTCGTATGGATACAAAGGTGGGGACGTATGCACTATGGAGAATAGAAAACACCTCCAGTTTTATGAAAACATATCAGATGCTCGCGAGGTTTTCTTCTCTTGCCCGCCACCTTATGCCTTATCTGCCCTTTGCGAACGGTCGCCTTGTCCTTGAGGCAGAGGGCCATGCATATGTGTTAAGTCCGCATCCCCAGGGAGAAAATGCGGCTTCCCTCATTCTAAGCGGTGATACGAGCTGGATCCGTCCGCTCATGCGCGTACTGGCGATGATTCACCGGGAGAGTGCACTTTCTTTCCCGACTTCGGAACTAAAAAAAAGTTTGCGCCTTTTGTCGGAGCGTTGGAAGGAAGAAGAGCGGCAGATTAAGACAAGCGTTCAAAAAGCCCAGCATGCGCTTTATCCTTCACCCGTTGAAGCGATTTTAGTGGCCAATGCCGATGACCTTTTGCATGGGATGAGTACAGCGCGCGCTGGCATCGATCTTTATCTTCAAGAAGACGCGCTTCCCGTTTCGTATGAACTCGTTTTTGCACACGGTGCGTTATCGCTCAAAAACGTTTATTTTACCCGGCAGGGTATTCACATTATTGACTGGCGGCAGGCGACCGTGGATGCCCCGGCACGCGATCTAGGCCGCATCTTACGAGAAGTCATTCAGTTTGGCTCATCGCTCGGTATTGAGGTCGATCTGGAAGGATGGCTCAAGACGTATGAGCTGATCCGCCCCCTATCGGTGCTGGATCGGCAACTCTTTTATGTGGCACTCTACTATCCCCATGAACCGCTCGTTTTTTTAAAAAAGTGGTGGTTAAACAACATACAGGGGGGAGAGCTACAGGCGACACGCGCCTTCGAATCCGCATTGGATCAGTATGTGCGCGTTCGCCAGGCGCCCCTGCATCATCCGTCTGCCTAGATCAGTACCATTCGAGCAGCGCCCCGACGTAAATGAGGAAAAGAATGAACAGCACAAAGACGTCGATGAACGTTGGAATAAACATGGTGCGAATAAAGTACAATATGATAATAGGCAACATAATCGTTTTGATATTTTTGCGGGACTGGATCAGCCAGTCCTGTATTTTTTTCCACATCCCTACCCGCTCCTTTACCGATGTTTAACTTAGCCGCTGTTCGTACGCGTTGAAAATAAAAAGCAACGGATATCGGAATTAGCTTATGCAGCGTGGTCATTTCATGCGAAATGTTTTAGCTTATGTTACAATACAATAGAAGTACAATGATCGATGATGAACAAACGTTGTCCGTGAAAGAGAACGTGCAACCAGACAACGCGCAAAAATTAGACCGGCGGCGCATACCCGTTTATGAAAAGGGATGAACGATCATGATGCCACTTTATCGGATAGAAAAGCGACCGACTTCAACCGTTATTTCCTTCGGCGTAAACGCTCCGGAATCTTATCTTGCTTTTGATCGAGCAGGACGGCCCTTTGTCTTCAACGATCGCGGCTACACGTATAAACGATCTTTAGACGGCTCACTTCATCTTCGTTACAGAGATCTGGCAAACGACTGGCGCGAACGTCGCGTGCTTTCGTTCAAAGAAGCGAAAGAAGTGCTTGAGCGTGCTTACGAGCAGATCGGGAGGGCGCGTACAGAACTTTCGGAGCGCGCAGAGGAGATTTTGCGTTGGACACCGGATAAACTTTTACGAGAAGAAAAGATGCGTTTTCGGGAGGTGTACCGTTTCCCGATCAGTATCCTCCCGCCTGATGCGTATCTTGATATCGTCGTTCAGGCGACGTTTGGCTGTACCTGGAATAAATGTACCTTTTGTTCCTTTTATAAAGATCGTTTATTTTCTAAAAGGGATGAAGCATCGTTTCGTAAACATGTGCGTTCGGTGCGGGATTTTTTCGGGCAAAGTCTTTCTTTAAGAAGAAATGTTTTTCTCGCCGATGGAAACGTTCTTGCCCTGGGTGAGCCACTCCTTCCCCTTATGGATACCGTGCGCACGTTTTTTCCCGGTCGAAAGATCGCGAGTTTTCTCGATCTCTGGAGCGGATACAAAAAAGGCGGGGATTGGTGGCAAACGCTTGCCGAACGCGGTCTTTCCCGGGTGAGCATTGGTTTAGAGTCCGGATCGTCCAAACTTTTGAAACTCTTTAACAAACCGGGGGAACCGGAAGAAGCGATCGAGCTTGTGCATGCCTTAAAAAGAGCAGGTCTTGCGGTGAATATCATTTTCTTGGTAGGGGCGGGCGGTCGTCCGTTTCGTGAAGAACATTTTCTCTCGTCCATGCATGTCTTATCCAAGCTCCCGCTCCGGCGGGAAGATATCGTCTATCTTTCGCCGCTTGTGCGGAATGCGGAACTGGAAACGCTAGACCCTGATCTAACGTCCCTCCCCGACATGGATGGGGAGCTTAGGCGGTGGTTTGAAGGCGTCTCGGCTCTCGGGTATAAAGCAAGCCTGTACGACATCCGCGAGTTTTTGTATTAAAATAAACGGTCAGGCGATGTTGTCATTCGTGCTTCCGTATGATAAAATAACTGATGTTCTTGTGCGAAGCATGTGATGACCGACGTTCCGCTGACGGGTCGATGGCCGCAGACACCACCAAATAAGGAGCCGTCGAAAGTCATGTGAAACCGTTAAGAACGTCTGGCGGAGGGAGTGAAAAGATGATGAAAGAAATTATTCGTGAAATCGTCGCTCACCAGCTCCGTAACGATATCCCCGATTTTCGTGCAGGTGATACGGTGCGTGTGCACGTTAAAGTCGTCGAAGGTGGTCGTGAACGGGTGCAGGTCTTTGAAGGCGTAGTGATAAAGCGCCAGCACGGTGGTATACATGAAACGTTCACGGTGCGCAAGATCTCTTACGGTGTCGGCGTAGAACGCACGTTTCCCCTGCATTCTCCGCGCATCGACCGGATCGAAGTGGTCAAACAGGGGAAAGTACGTCGGGCAAAACTGTATTATTTACGCGAATTGCGTGGTAAAGCGGCGAGAATTAAAGAACGCCCACGCAAAGCCTCGAACTAAGAAAAGGGGACTTGTGGCGACACAAGTCCTTTTTCACTAAGGCAATGCGGCGAGGGGGAACGAGTATAGATGGAAGATCACACCTTAGAACGAAAGCAGGTAAACGAGGCGCGTTATACGGACACGTCCGGAGAAAGCGTTGAAGTCATAGCTTCGAACGATGAAGGCGTCCATGCGTCAAAAGAAGTAGAAACGCCCCCGCGCCGGCGAACGATGCTCCAAGAAGCGTGGGACTGGACGAAGGCCATCGTGATCGCTCTATTTCTCGCTTATCTGATCCGCACGTTTGTCTTCGCACCGACCATCGTCGATGGTGAATCGATGCTAGACACGCTGCACAATCACGAACGCTTAATTGTAAATAAAATGATTTATTATTTTACTACCCCCAAACACGGCGATATTATCGTTTTTCATGCCACGGAAAACAAAGATTTTATTAAACGTGTTATCGCTGTCGGCGGCGACCATGTCGAGATGAAAAACGATACGCTGTATATCAACGGGGAGGTTGTACCCGAGCCTTATCTCGATTCGATGAAAAAACAGTTTGAACAGGAACTGGCCTTGGCGCACAGTGCTCCGCTCCCGTTTACGGAAGATTTTACGATCGACGCGGTACCGCCGGGTACCGTCTTTGTCCTGGGGGATAATCGCCGCAACAGCACCGACAGTCGTATGCTCGGACCGATTCCTTTAGATCGGGTTGTCGGGCGAGCTGAAGTAACATTCTGGCCGCTGGACCGTATGCGGATGTTGCACCCTTGATCATATGTTTCTGATTTCCGATATTGTGTCTATTTTACCTAATTTCAGGATGGGGTCAAAGGGTAAGGAGTTGCGGATGAATGCGTGCGGATGCCTTGTCATTATTTCCTGGTGAATGGAACGATGCGGAGACGATCGCTTCTATGTACACGATCGGTGAGATGGATCAATATTTTTGGAAACGCGGTATAGAGGTACTGGTCGGAGTGGATGAAGTAGGGCGCGGACCACTGGCTGGGCCAGTCGTGGCAGCGGCCGTTGTGTTGGATCCTTTGCGCGTTCCGGATGGTCTCGATGATTCAAAGAAACTATCCGCCGTCAGACGTAAGGAGCTGTATCGCGCGCTTCGGTATCAGGCCCGGGCCATCGCGGTGGGGGTAGCAACACCTCAGGAAATTGATCGTCTCAATATTTTAGAAGCGACGCGACTGGCTATGCGACGCGCCTTGTATGGCATTGCGCTTTCGCCGCAGGCGATTCTCATCGACGCGCTAAAACTGGAATCAGGCTATCCTGAATTTCCAGTCATCAAGGGCGATCAGAGAAGTCTATCGATTGCGGCGGCCTCGATTGTCGCCAAAGTGATCCGCGATGAGATGATGACGATTTATGATCGGATGTATCCGGGATATGGTTTTAAAGACCACGCGGGCTACCCTACGCGTGCGCACCGTCTGGCCCTGCTTGAGCAGGGACCATCCCGGATTCACCGTCGGAGTTTTCGTCTGTTTCCTTCGTGAGATTGGGTTCTTCTGTCCGCTACTTTCGTGTGTATCGAGCGGTTCATCTGCTCTTTTATGCGTATCAATCCGCATCTATGTATTCTAAAAGTCGCATGAAGCTTTTAAAGTCGAGTATGTACGGCAACTGTTCACGTGACTGTTCATATGAATGGCGCTCGGGTTACCCAGTGTAAAAATTATGACGAAGATAAGGTGAACGGTCATGGCGGAGAAACGTTCAAAGGAGCCTACGAAGAAATATCCTGAGAAATCGGATGATCGCCGCGCTTTTGGTCTGGAAGCGGAACAAATCGCGCTCGATTATTTGGAAAAAAAGGGCTTTCGTTTGATGGCGCGTAACTACCGGACATCATTTGGGGAAATTGATCTCATCGGGATGTTAGATGGCCGCATTGTCTTTGTGGAGGTGCGCGCAAGGCGGTCGCGATCTTTTGGAACACCGCAAGAAAGTATTACGGAGCGAAAAAAGCGCACCTTACGGAGGGTAGCTTTATCGTTTTTACATACGGAGACAAAAAACCTTCCACCAAACGCCGGTTTGCGTTTTGACGTGATCGCCGTTCGCCGCGATCCTCAGGGAAAAGATACGATCGAACATTTGCCCGCAGCATTTTAAAGCCAGTCAGGTGCGAGGCCATCCATGCAAACAGGAACGTTTTCAAAACGCTGATGCGTCGTGCATACACGTTGGGTTATACCAGATCATGGTCTGATGATCAAAGAAGGAGTTGATTTCAAAGATGCGACCGCTGATGTATGCGCATCGTGGTGCCTCCTATAGGGCGCCGGAAAATACGATGGCTGCGTTTCAATTCGCTCTGGAAGAAGGGGCAGACGGGATCGAACTGGATGTTCACACGAGCCGCGATGGCGTTCCGGTGGTCCTCCATGATGCACGGTTGGAGCGTACCACGAACGGTCGGGGTTGGGTCACAGCGTTTACGGCAAAAGAACTTCAGGCGCTCGATGCCGGATCATGGTTTGACCCGTCTTTTCGGGGCGAGCGGGTACCGCTTTTGGAAGAGGTACTGGCATGGGTCAAAGAGACATCGCTTCTTTTAAATATTGAGCTGAAGGATGCCCCGGGGACAGCTCCCGATATGCACGAACGCGTTGTCCAACTCGTGAGCGCCTATGGACTGGTCGACCGAGTCGTTTTTTCTGCTTTTAATCATGAAAGGCTCGTTCATCTAAAACAGTTGGCACCTGAGATCGAGCGTGCCATTTTATATGTCGCACGCCTTTATGAACCGTGGGTATATGCTAACCATGTCGGGGCAATTGGGCTTCATCCGTATCACGAGGCGGTGGATGCGCTGTGCGTCCGTGGGGCGCGTGCGCACGGTCTCAAGATTCGACCGTACACGGTCGATGATCCGGAGCGTATACGGAAACTCGCTGAGTGGGGCGTGACCGCCATCATCACGAACAGGCCGCAGCAAGCTTTAGATGTGCTGACACATTAAACATACGTACTTTGCCCGGCTTCGTGATACCGAAAATGTTTCGATTAAGGCCATGTCATAGGACGATAACTTAAAGCTTCGGCAACGTGTTGCGCTTGTATTGTTTCACTTTCTGCAAGATCGGCGATCGTTCGGGAAACCTTGAGTACACGGTTGATGCCGCGCATGGACAGCTGGTGCTGATTGTACGCGGTTTCCAAAAGACGCGTGGCATCTTCGGTGATGGTCACCTTTTTTAGTGCAGCAGGTGGGAGGAGCGCATTCCAGAATGTGCGCTCGCCGCTTTGGCGCCTTCTTTGTCTATCGACAGCGTTTTCTACTTGAAGGCGCATCCTGGCTGACGTGTATGCGTTCTGATCGTTGCTCGCTTTGAATAAGCTACCCGGCGCAGTATGGCGTAGGGGCTGTGCGACTTCAATGACGAGATCAAAGCGATCAAAAAGCGGACCTGAGATTTTATGGCGATACCGTTCAATATCCACAATACGGCAGTGACACTGATGAACGTCATCATCAAAACCGTAATAACCGCACGGACAAGGGTTCATCCCGGCAACGAGGATAAAACGTGCCGGATAGCTCACGCTATGACCGGAGCGGCTGAGGTGGACGAGCCCCGATTCGAGTGGCTGGCGCAGCACTTCCAGCGTTTTTCTGGAAAATTCAGGAAGTTCATCTAAAAATAAAACACCGCGATGAGCCAGAGAGATTTCACCGGGGAGAGGATTCGTTCCGCCGCCAACCATACCGGCCATGGTAACCGTATGGTGCGGCGCACGGAAGGGCCGAAGACCGTAGTGAATGAGCGCGTCTGTCGGTTCACCGGCGATATCATGCAGTGAAAAGACTTCCAGCGCTTCTTCTGGACGAAGCGGTGGTAAGATGGTCGGCAGGCGCTCGGCCAGCATCGTTTTACCGGATCCGGGCGGTCCGATCATGAGAACATTGTGAAACCCTGCAGCCGCGATGACAAGAGCGCGTTTTGCGCCGTGTTGACCGATGACTTCTGAATAGTCAAGAGGCGCTTCGTTTTTCTGGCGTATCGACCAGCGCCGGATGATTGGTTGACGCTCTTCCGGTGACCGGAAAAAGGAGACGACATCTTGCAAATGTCTTACAGGGATGACCGGGTGCTCGGCGAGATAGGGGGCGTCGTTTGAACTTGCCGGTATGATGAGACCTTTCAGACCGTGTTTTTTGGCAGCGAGCGCCATCGCCAGCATGCCCCGCACGGGTTTGAGTGAACCATCTAGAGAAAGTTCACCGATTAAAAGCCAGTGGGCGAGATCCAATTTGGTTGAAAGTCCTTGCGCCAGTAAAATACCCATAGCGACCGGAAGATCGAGGGCTGAACCGGCTTTTTTCATATCGGCCGGTGCAAGATTCACCGTCAGGCGGTCGAGAGGAAAATGAAGGCCACTATTTTGAAGCGCACTTCGTACGCGTTCCCGCGATTCTCTTACGGCGCTATCGGGGAGCCCTACGATTTCAAAAGCAGGAAGGCCGCGCGTCACGTGCACTTCGACTTCGATTAGTTGTCCTTCTGCTCCGTTTAAAGCTGCTCCAAAGACGCGAGCGTACACGTGCGCGCCTCCCTTCTCTGGTTTTTCTCTTTGCTTGTCTTAATTTTATCTAAACAAATGTTATCAATGCAAATGTCATCTAAAATAAACAAATGTCTGTTGGCTTGCGTGTCATATCATATGGAGATAATATAACCAAATAGTGCCGTAATACGTGCGATTGGTCAACGACTAAGCTTGATCACATGCATTGAACCGGGAAGATTTGATCGTTAACGTGTGCAGATTGGATGAGGATCGTACGGATCAGACATGATGCGCTCGATACGGCCGATCGTCATCGATCCATACTGTTTTTTCCGACCAAGGTGTGCGCTTCCTTGGGGGTGGCTGGATCGCAGGATAGCCGAGATAGATAAAACCGATGACTTCGCCTTTTTCGCCCAGCCCGAATAAATCTCTTATTTTGGGATGGTAAGTTTTTTTGCCTGTGCGCCACATCGCGCCCAATCCTTCGGCGTGCGCCGCTAATAGCATGTTTTGAATAGCAGCGGATACCGCAGAGCGTTCTTCGGCGATAACCACATCTTCCCGTTCTGCCGGTTCCATCGCAGCGACGACGATGACCGGTGCACGAAAAGGTTTCTGGGCTTCTCGCTCTAATTTGGCCTGATTCTCTGGAGTTGTCGGATCGGTCATCTCCGCTTTCGCCAGTTCGACAAAGAGCCGAGCGAGCGGTCTTCGACCTTCTCCAGTCAGCACAAAAAAGCGCCATGGTTCTGTCCGATGGTGTGTCGGTGCCCATGTCGCTGCTTCGAGCATACGTTCGATCACCTCACGGGGAACGGGGTCGGATTTCACCTGACCCATGCTCCGCCGTTCCCGCATGGCGGTATACACATCCACAGATGGTCATCCTTTCATGAGACATCATACGTTATGATCTCAATTTCATTATAGCTGAGTTCATTTAAAAAACTAGGGTAAAATTTGCGTCAATCGGCAACAGACAATTTGAACGATACGGGTTGATCGGTGCGAAGATGCAGAGGGCGTCCATGTGTGTTTAAGACGGGGTATGATAGACGGATATGATAAATATTCATTCATTATTCGCTTTAATATTTTTCAATGATACGTTATAATGTTGTCTTGTGGTGCAACCTCCGGGACAGGAACTAGAAACACAGTCACCACGACAAGCAATCGACGCAGAATTGAGATACAGGAGCGGTGAAGATGTCTCGTATGAAAACACTGGAGCAAGATATTCAGGCTTTACGTCAAAAGATGGTCACTGTTTTTCGTCAATCGGGTTCTTATACGGATCCGGAACTCCTTCATATCAGCCGGAAACTCGATGAAAAGTTAAATGATTGGCAGGCCATGTATGCTTACAAAAAACAAATCTGACACAGAGTGAAATATAATCGCTTTTTTTTCCGGCTAAATAGTTTTAAAAAAGAGGGTGTATTTGTGACAAGTTCTTTACAAATGGATGAAAATTTAAAAAGACGTATTGTTTTGGAATGATTTGTGGTATAATGATAATGAAGCGAGAAACACTTGATCGCTCTCATCGCTTCTCTTTCGAAGCGCTCCAATATGCCTGTTTATGAAAATAAGAGGGGGTGATTTACGATGGTTTTTCACAATAAGAAAGAAGAACAGCTCGCTTGGCAAAAACAAGTGATTGGTGAAGAATTTGCCGAATGGCTGGCCGGGCGCTCGCTCGGTGATCGCAAGACGGTGCTCGATGAAGATGACTATGAGGCGCTTGCGAAAAAACAAGAACTCGAAGCACTGAAACGCCGCCGATTCTTGCGCGGGCGTATTCAGTGAGCGCGAGATCCATTGTAATTGATCAGAGCGCATCGCTTATTAAGGCCCTTCGAAGAACAAACGATGATCAAGGATCGCTCGATCATAGCGGCTTAGGCGTCTGCCGTGAGACTTTGCGGCAGACTTTTTTTGTTTTTTGCAAAGAAGCCTCAAAGTGCGATATAATGGATTTGCCCTATTGAAAACCCTGAGGAGGGGATCCTATGGTCGAACGTCATGGTGTGGTGACTTTTAAAAACGAGCCGATTACACTTTTGGGCCCGGAACTAAAGGTGGGAGATCCGGCACCCGACTTTCGTTTACGCCACAGCGCTTTTTCGGATGAGCGCAAAACACTTCGTGATTATGCAGGTAAGATCGTATTAATCAGTGTTGTGCCGAGTTTAGATACAGCGGTTTGTGATGCCCAGACACGGCGTTTTAATCAAGCGGCGGTCGAACTGGGGGACGACGTTCGCGTCATTACTGTAAGCTGTGATTTGCCGACGGCTCAATCACGCTGGTGCGGGGCAGCCGGCGTGGACAAGCTGGAAGTTCTCTCAGATTACTACGACCATAACTTCGGCCTTGCCTATGGCGTCTATATCCCGCTTTTCGGTCTGGATCATCGCAGCATTTTTGTGCTGGATCGTTCCCACGTCATTCGCTATATTGAACTTGTTCCAGACGTGACGGATCATCCCAATTACGATGCGTCCTTAGACGCTGTACGGGCACTTTTAGTGTGATTGAGACATAGGGCTACTGCGGTTGGAATAGGGACCGGTTGGCGCGATCGTTAAATTTCCGGTATGTAAGGGAGCCTTATTTAAGTTAGATACGTCATTGAGATAGATGAATCAATGAGAGCATTTTCTGCGGATCTACCGGAAAAGGACATAAAAGGCGCAGAAGATGCTCTTTTTTGTTTGATCTTAGTTTCATATGTTCATTTCTTTTCTCCTATTTCACGCTTCGAATCAACGTTGCAAATTGCTTTTCTTCGCGATACAATCAACATGATAGGCCTTAAAAATAAGGAGGCGAACGATAGATGAACATCCATGAGTACCAGGGTAAAGCCTTGCTCAGATCGTATGGCGTACCTGTTCCCCGGGGTGATGTGGCTTTCACACCGGAGGAAGCGGAAACGGTGGCACGTTCTTTAGGGGGCGATCTGTATGTCGTCAAGGCTCAGATTCATGCCGGGGGACGGGGTAAAGCCGGCGGGGTAAAGCTCGCCAAAAGTCCCGAAGAAGTTCGAGCATTAGCATCCCAAATGATCGGTCAGACACTCGTCACGCACCAAACGGGACCGTCTGGAAAAATTGTAAGAAGAGTCTTGATTGAGGAAGGAACAGCCATCGCCAAAGAATTTTACATAGGGCTCGTGGTCGATCGGGTGAGCGGCCGCGTGGTGATGATGGCCTCCAGTGAAGGCGGTGTAGAGATCGAAGAGGTTGCCAAAACGTCGCCAGAGAAAATCGTAAAGGTCACGATCGATCCGGTTTTAGGACTCATGCCTTATCAGGCACGGCAGCTTGCTTTTGCGATCGGTATACCCGCGCACCTCGTCTCACAGGCCGTACGGTTCATGCTCGGTCTTTACCAGGTCTTTGTCGAAAAAGATGCATCGGTTGCGGAGATTAACCCGCTTGTCTTAACCACAGATGATCGGATCGTGGCGCTTGATGCGAAGTTTAATTTTGACCACAATGCACTATTCCGTCACCCCGACCTTATGGAGCTCAGGGACCTAGATGAGGAAGATCCGAAGGAAACCGAAGCTTCCAAGTATGATCTGAGCTACATCGCCTTGGATGGCAACATCGGGTGTATGGTGAACGGGGCTGGGCTGGCTATGGCCACGATGGATATTATCAAATTTTACGGCGGTGAACCGGCCAATTTTCTGGACGTAGGGGGCGGAGCCTCGCGGGAAAAGGTGACCGCAGCGTTTAAAATCATTCTTGCCGACGAAAAGGTGGAAGGTATTTTCGTGAATATTTTTGGCGGGATTATGCGCTGTGATGTCATCGCCGAAGGCATCATTGCCGCGGCGCGCGATGTGGGGATCGACCGACCGCTCGTCGTGCGACTGGAAGGGACAAATGTGGAACTCGGCAAAAAACTTCTTGACGCGTCCGGTCTCGATATCGTCTCTGCTGATTCGATGGCCGATGGGGCAGAAAAAATCGTCTCCCTTGTTCGGGAAAGGAGGGGCCAAAAATGAGCATTCTCGTTGGACGGCACACAAGAGTATTGGTACAAGGCATCACCGGTGATGCCGGGCGTTTTCATACGGAGCAAATGCTTGAGTACGGCACGAACATCGTCGCCGGGGTGACACCAGGGAAGGGCGGTACGACAGTCGCTGGCGTGCCGGTTTTTAATACCGTTTCGGAAGCAGTGGATGCGACCGGGGCAAATGCTTCTGTGATTTACGTGCCGCCTGCGTTTGCGGCGGATGCGGTGATGGAGGCGGTCGACGCCGGTTTGGAACTCGTCGTGACCATCACCGAAGGCATACCCGTGCTGGATATGGTCAAGGTGAAACGGGCCATGGAAGGCACGAAGACGCGTCTTATCGGGCCGAATTGCCCGGGTGTGATCACGCCAGGCGAGAGCAAAATTGGGATTATGCCCGGTTATATTCATAAGCCCGGCAAGGTGGGCATCGTCTCCCGTTCCGGTACGCTCACGTATGAAGCGGTGCATCAGCTCACAACCCGCGGCATCGGCCAGTCGACGGCAGTCGGCATCGGCGGGGACCCGGTTAAAGGCATGGAGTTTATCGATGTGCTGGAGCTGTTTGAAGCTGACCCCGATACGGAAGCAGTGGTGCTGATCGGAGAAATCGGTGGGACGGCAGAAGAAGCAGCCGCGGCGTGGATAGAGGCGCATATGACCAAGCCCGTTGTGGCCTTTATCGGAGGGCAGACGGCACCGCCCGGAAAGCGTATGGGTCATGCCGGTGCCATTATCTCGGGGGGACAGGGTACAGCGAAAGAAAAGATGGCCCGGCTGGAGGCGGCTGGTATTCCAGTGGCTAAGTCGCCTGCCGAAATCGGCGAGACGCTGGTCAAGACGCTTCGGGAAAAAGGGCTTCTGGAACGCGTGTTAAGTTAATCTTTGCAGATGCGACATGGTCCTGCACGTTTTTTCAAAACGTGCAGGACTTTATTTTTTTTTTGGTACTGGAATGTGCGAGGACGCCTATTTTTTAAAACACTTAATTTGTTATGCACGTATTTGAATGCCTTTATTGTGATTCTTACCGTGCGTTATCAGAATGAGATGCTCCGTATAAAAGACGGTTGTCAGAATGATGGTTTTATGTTTAAATCATTGTAAAAGTTGTAGCAGTTATTTTTTTCAACATTTATGCCGAACATGAATACGCGTATGTATAAGCACATACCGTGTTTGTAAAGGAGACGGGACATGACGTCGTCTATGCCGGCCCTCGATGGGGATAAGCTCAAACCTTATAAACCCATACTGGTCGCTTTGCATGCCCTGCCGAATGTCGGCAGAAAACGGTTGTTTCAGGTCATGCTGGCGTTAGCTGACATGTCAGGTGACATGCTAACCGGTGCGACGCTTACCAGGGAGGTCGAGACGGACCGACCCTCCCCTACGTTAGCCTTCTACTTAGAACGTGTACATCGGGCTTGGCTTACGTCTCAAGCTGGGGCGATCAAGCGTTATCGGGACACCGAACGTCTTCGTCAGGCCTTAACCGAGCACCATGTCTTTGCCACTCAGCGCCATTTAAGACAACGAGACATCAACGTTGTGATGTGGGGGGAGAAAGCGTATCCTGAAGCGCTCGCTCATATTCCCGATCCACCGCCTATCCTTTATGTCAAAGGAAAGCATGAACTTTTATCCACCGAATCGCTTGCGGTCGTCGGTACCCGCAGACCGACGCCCTATGGAATGCGTGCAGCCCGGGAGCTTTCCCAGGCGCTAGCACTTGCTGGATTTACGATCGTAAGCGGTCTGGCCGAAGGTATCGATGCCATCGCCCATCGCGCGGCACTCTCCATTCACGGACGGACCGTAGCCGTACTGGGGAGCAGTCACGATCACATCTACCCCCGTGCGCATGAACCGCTGTATACGGAGATTGTGGAGGAAGGCGCCGTTGTATCGGAATATCCGCTCGGGACGCGTCCATCGCGCGGTCTTTTTCCCGAGCGCAACCGGCTGATCAGCGGTCTCGCTCGCGGAGTACTGGTCGTAGAAGGGCATCTGGGCAGTGGTTCGATGATCACCGCTTCCCATGCCCTGGAACAGGGGCGGGAAGTTTTTGCCGTTCCCGGTCCTATTTTTTCAGCACAAAGTGCGGGGCCCCATCAGCTCATTCAAGAAGGGGCAAAGCTTGTAAGGCACCCGGCCGACATTCTGGATGAACTGCGACAAGGGAGCGCATCGTGGCAAGAAAAAAGCGGGATAGAAAAAAGCCGTGAAGAAAAAGAAGAGAGAAACAAAACAGATGCGTCCACGACGATGACCGGGAGAGAGTCGCTTCCGCATGAGCTGGATATCCTTTTAAAAGAGACGAAGCATTTTGATGATCTCGTCTTGCACACGTCGCTTGCGCCGGATACGCTTCTTGCGCTTCTTACGCCACTGGTTTTGAACGGAACGGTAGAAAAACTGCCCGGTCATCGCTATCGACTCCGGTCATAAAAAACGGTCGTACATCGCACACACCATCAAAGTCATCAAAAAAGTTGACAAATAGCACGTCTCTGTGCTCATAATAAACATCAGCAACGAATCCGGCAACCGATGCCGGATGGAGAGGGGGCCTGTCATTGGCGGAAGCACTGGTCATTGTTGAATCTCCGGCAAAAGCCAAGACGATTGCCAAATATTTAGGAAAAAAATACCAGGTGCTTGCTTCCATGGGCCACGTAAGGGATCTGCCTAAAAGCAAGCTCGGCGTGAATATAGAGGCATCGTTTCAACCTGATTATATTACGATTCGCGGTAAAGGTGAGATTCTAAAGCAGCTTAAAGAGGCGGCAAAAAAAGCGAAGCGTGTATATCTGGCGGCCGATCCCGACCGGGAAGGTGAAGCGATTGCCTGGCATCTCGCCGAATACTTAAAACTCGATCCCAACGCTCCGGTGCGTGTCGTTTTTAATGAAATTACAGAACCGGCCATTAAGGCGTCTTTTAAAGCTCCGCGTCCCATCAATTATGATCTGGTTAATGCGCAGCAGGCACGCCGTATACTCGATCGCTTGGTCGGTTACAAGATCAGCCCGATCCTCTGGCAAAAGGTGAAAAAAGGACTCTCTGCTGGGCGCGTGCAGTCGGTCGCCGTCAAACTCATCATCGATCGCGAACAGGAAATCGAACAGTTCGTTCCGGAAGAGTACTGGACACTCACCGCGCATCTGGGGGAGGAAGAGCCGTTTACGGCCGAATTTTACGGGTACGGCACGGAAAAAACCCCGCTTCCCGATGAACAGGCGGTGAAAGCGGTGATCGAACATGTGCGGGGACGTCCTTTTATCGTCGAGAAGGTAACCAAAAAAGAACGCAAGCGCCGTGCTCCGCTCCCTTTTACGACCAGTACGATGCAGCAAGAAGCCGCGAAAAGACTCGGTTTTCGCGCCACGAAAACGATGCGTATCGCTCAGACGCTCTATGAAGGCTTATCGCTCGGACCGGAAGGTGAAGCCGGTCTCATCACCTACATGCGCACCGATTCCACGCGTATTAGCGAAGTGGCGCAAGAAGAAGCAAAGCGTTACATTACTGAAACATTTGGCGCGTCTTACGTCCGTCCAGAAGAAAAAAAAGGAACGATCCGCGAACAGCAGGGCGTGCAGGATGCGCACGAAGCGATTCGCCCAACCTCCGTCTTTCGCACCCCTCAGTCGGTCAAACCGTATTTAAGCCGGGATGAGCTCCGCCTTTATACGCTCATCTGGGAGCGGTTTGTGGCGAGTCAGATGAGCGCTGCCGTCTACGATACGGTGCGTGCGGATATGCGTGCCGGAGAGGCACTTTTTCGAGCAAACGGCTCGGAATTAAAATTCCCTGGATTTTTAAAAGTCTATCAGGACACGCCCGATGAGGGGGGAGAAAGGAAGCGCAGTGGAAAGTCGGGTGAAGAACAAAAAGGCGAGGATGAGGGGGAACTGTTTTACGGTGACGGTGCGCCCCGCCTTTTGCCGCCGCTTCATCCCGAGATGGAAGTGCCCCTTCGGCACTTGGAACCGCGCCAGCATTTTACGCAGCCGCCACCGCGTTATACGGAAGCGACGCTCGTCAAAGCACTGGAAGAGCTGGGCATCGGCCGGCCGTCCACGTATGCGCCGACGCTAGAGACGATTCAGAAACGTGGTTACGTCGTCTTAGAAGATAAACGGTTTCATCCGACGGAGCTGGGGCGGGTGGTGACGGAAGCGCTGGAGCAGTATTTTCCGGAAATCGTTGACGTCTCGTTTACGGCCAAGATGGAAAAAGAACTGGACGAGATCGAGGACGGAGAAAAAGACTGGCGCTTTCTGCTCCATACGTTTTACGGTCCTTTTTCAGAGCGGCTGGAAAAGGCGGAGTCTGAGATGGAAAAGGTGGAGCTTACGCCGGAGTATGCCGGGGTGACGTGTGACGTCTGCGGTCGTCCGATGGTATACAAGATGGGGCGCTACGGAAAATTCCTGGCCTGTTCCGGTTTTCCGGAGTGTAAACATACGAAACCAATCGTCCATTCTCTGGGGATACCCTGTCCCAAGTGCGCCACCGGTGAAATCGTCGAGCGGCGGACGAAAAAGGGACGTATTTTTTACGGTTGCAGCCGCTATCCCGACTGTGATTTTACGAGCTGGGACCGACCGCTTAAAGAGACGTGTCCGGTCTGCGGCGGATGGATGGTGCAGAAAGGAAAAAACACCAAAGCGATCAAACAGTGTATGGTATGCGGCCACAAGGCACCGCTTACGGCGAAAAGTCGTAAGGAGCAACCGGTTAAATCCGCAGCTAATTCAGAATTATAGCCTGTTCACAAACAATTTACTTGCGAAGGGTGTCAAAGTGTGGTAAGATGAAGGCGCCTGAACGGGGGTGAGGCGCATGTCTGTTCGCGGACGATGGGGACGGACCGATCGACCCGACCGTGTGAGCGATGCGTGTCCAGCGGAGGCCACATCAACATCCGCTTCTAAAGAGATGGGGCAAACGAAAGAGAAACCTCATGACGGGCAGCCTGATGCGGACGATGCACTTCTCGAACGCTTTCGGGCGCACCTCCTTTATGAGCGCGGTCTTTCCCCGGCGACGGTTCGCGCCTATATGGGCGATCTTAAGTTGCTCGCTCAGTACAGCCGGGAGACGGGCATAACACTTCTTGCTCTTGCGCGTTCAAACGTGCGACGGCTGATGGCCCAGCGCATCGAGCAGGGGGCGCATCCTCATTCGGTAGCGCGGATGCTTGCGGCCTGGGGAACCTTCTTCCGTTACCTTATGCAGGTGGGACTTCGACCCGACAATCCGTTAGAAGGCCAAAGAGCCCCCAAACGCCCCAAAAAACTTCCGCAGGTTCTGTATGCGGAAGAGCTCGAAATGCTTTTTAAAAAGGAGCAGATGACGCCTAAAGATGTACGAGACCTCGCCATCGTAGAGCTCATGTATGCGACCGGAATGCGCGTTGGAGAACTCACACGTCTCACCTTCGACCGCCTCGACCTCACTCGAGATGTGATCGTGGTAAGAGGCAAAGGGGGGCGGGAGCGCATCGTGTTTTTTGGCGCGTACGCGAAGGACATTTTGTTACGTTATCTCCGCGAAGTCCGGCCGCGCTGGATGCAAAAAAGAACGGATCACCCTTATGTTTTTGTCAGCATGCGGGGTACACCGCTTACGACGCGGAGCGTACACCGGATCGTACGTGCGCTCTCCCAGGAGGCGGGGCTTTCGGTGCGCACCAGTCCGCATACGTTTCGCCACTCTTTTGCGACCCATCTTTTAGACGGTGGGGCTGACATTCGCTCAGTTCAGGAACTTTTAGGGCATGTGAATTTATCAACAACTCAGATCTACACGCATGTATCGACATCCCGGCTTAAGGAACAGTACCGTGCCTTCCATCCCCGCGCCTGAACATGTCGATCGTTCGAAATAGACGGCGTAAGCGGCGGGAGAAGGAAATAAGAAAAAGGAAATAAGAAAGTGGAAGCGCGATACGACATATGTGGGATGCTTACGAGAAAGCGAGGCGCTTATTGCTTGGATAACGCGTTTCATGCAACGACAATTTTTGCTGTTCGTCACAATGGCAGTGCGGCGATGGCTGGAGATGGACAGGTCACATTCGGAAATACGATGATCATGAAACATACAGCGAAAAAGGTGCGGCGCCTTTATCATGGGCGCATCATCGCCGGCTTTGCCGGATCGGTCGCCGATGCCTTCACGTTGTTTGAAGCCTTTGAAAAAAAACTGGAGACGTATCACGGCAATCTTCCTCGCAGCGCCGTGGAGTTAGCGAAAGACTGGCGAACGGACCGGATGCTAAGACGACTCGAAGCGATGCTCATTGTGATGGATCTCCATCATCTCTTTCTCCTCTCCGGATCGGGTGAAGTAATTGAACCCGATGACGATATGATAGCCATCGGCTCCGGCGGTGCTTATGCGCTTTCGGCCGGCCGTGCGCTTAAAACGCATGCCCCTCATCTTTCGGCGCGTGAGATGGCCGAAGCGGCGCTCAAAATTGCTGCAGACATCTGTGTCTATACAAACCAGAATATCGTCATCGAAGAACTTCGTCCGGAAGGAGGAGGTGTCGTATGAAAAAAGCGCTGACGCCGCGCGAAATCGTCGAAGCGCTGGATAAGTATGTCGTCGGGCAACATGCGGCCAAGCGATCGGTCGCCGTCGCCCTCCGCAACCGTTACCGGCGGTCGAAGCTTCCACCGGAGATGCGCGACGAGATTATGCCGAAAAACATTCTCATGATCGGTCCGACCGGGGTCGGAAAAACGGAGATCGCCCGGCGGATCGCGCGCCTCGTCGATGCGCCTTTTGTGAAGGTGGAGGCGACCAAATTTACCGAGGTCGGTTATGTCGGCCGCGATGTCGAATCAATGGTGCGCGACCTCATTGAGACGGCCATTCGCCTCGTCAAACAGGAGAAAATGGAGGCGGTGCGGGAAAAAGCGGAGCAGCATGCCGAAGCACGGCTCCTCGATCTTATCCTCCCGGCGCCTCGATCGACGAAAACGATGAAAAACCCTCTGGAGATGCTCTTTGGAGGGAGTGAAGGGCGGGAGGAGACGACTCAAGAGAGGCCTGAAGAGACGGAGCATCTGGAGCGCTCGCGACGGGAGCTCAAAGAAAAACTTTCCCGCGGTGAACTAGAAGACGAGCTCGTCGAGATCGAAGTAGAAGACACGCAGCCGACGATGTTGGAACTTTTTTCCGGTCAGGGTGTCGAACAGCTCGGGATTAATATGCAGGAGCTATTCGGTTCGATGCTTCCCCGCAGAACTAAAAAACGGCGCCTGACGGTGCGGGAAGCACGCACCTATTTGATCCAGGAAGAAGCGCAGAAGCTCATCGATATGGATGAAGTGTATCAGGAAGCGATCCGGCGAGCCGAAGAAGATGGGATCATCTTTATCGACGAGATCGACAAAATCGCTGGTCGTGAAGGGGGAAGCGGTCCAGACGTCTCCCGCGAAGGGGTGCAGCGCGATATTTTACCGATCGTAGAAGGCTCCACGGTGATGACCAAATACGGCCCGGTGAAGACCGATCACATGCTTTTTATTGCTGCCGGTGCATTTCACATTGCCAAGCCGAGTGACCTCATCCCGGAGCTCCAGGGTCGTTTCCCGGTGAGAGTCGAGCTTACGTCGCTCACCGAAGAAGATTTCGTGCGCATCTTGACGGAGCCTAAAAATGCGCTTATCAAGCAGTATACCGCGCTCATTGAGACCGAAGGTATTCGCGTTGAGTTTACGGATGAAGCGATTCGTGAAATTGCCCGTTTGGCAGCGTTCGTGAATGAACATACTGAAAACATAGGCGCGCGCCGCTTGCACACCTTATTAGAAAAGCTGTTAGAATCACTTTCTTTCGAGGCACCGGACATTCACTTAGAAAAAGTGGTGATCACGCCCCAGTATGTTCAGGGTGAACTCGACGCGATCGTCCAGGACCGCGATCTCAGCCACTACATTTTGTGATGGTCAACCGATTGAGATGTCTACCTAATGTTTGCTAGGCATCTGAACCATAACGAATTTACGTTATTTAAGGAGGATATGTACATGGATTTACTCAACAAAACACGTCAGATTAACCGTCTTTTACAAAAGTCTGCCGGTCAACATGTGAACTTTACCGAGATGGCCGAAGTGTTGCGTGACGCGATCGGCGCCAACGTCTACGTCTTAAGCCGCAAAGGCAAAGTCCTGGGCTATGCCCTCCACCATGAAATCGATAACGAACGTATGAAGGAAATGCTCTCCGAGCGGCGCTTCCCGGAATGGTATAACAACGAGCTTTTAAAAGTTCATGAGACGCTTACCAATATCGACATCGATAATGACTTAACTGCTTTTCCGGTGGAGATGAAAGACACGTTCCGTGAAGGGCTGACGACCATTGTCCCGATTATCGGGGGCGGTGATCGTTTAGGCTCACTCGTTCTGGCCCGGCTCCATGAAAGCTTTAATGACTATGATCTCGTGCTCGCAGAATACGGTGCGACGGTTGTCGGGATGGAGATCTTACGCGAACGCTCTGAACTGGTCGAGCAGGAAGCGCGGAACAAAGCAGTCGTACAGATGGCCATTAGCTCGCTTTCTTACAGCGAACTGGAGGCCGTCGAACACATCTTCCATGAACTCGATGGAAACGAAGGGCTCTTGGTAGCCAGCAAAATTGCCGATCGCGTCGGTATCACCCGATCTGTTATCGTAAATGCTCTCCGTAAATTAGAAAGCGCCGGGGTCATTGAGTCGCGTTCGTTAGGGATGAAGGGAACCTACATTAAAATTTTAAACGACAAACTTCTTCCGGAATTGGAAAAAGTGCGTGCCTAACGATGCAAACGGTGAGGCAAACGTTTGGCCTGCTGAATTCAGCAGGCCTTTTTTTATTGTCTCCTATTTTTTTCATGAACTCTGCAATCTTTCTAGTAAAAATAGGTATAAAGTCTGATTGTGAAGTCATGGGACATTTTGTAGGATAGTCTTAGGGAAAAAATGTCTATTTTTGTTCTTACGCCGGGAAAAAGCAGGAAAAAGTAACCATGATGTCGAATATTGTCTTTATCGTACGTATTCTAAGTGCCCAAAGTATTTGTAGTCGAACGGAACAAAAGACCTGTCACCTAACGTCCTGTTTTCACTTTTATATCGATGGGTGAGTTTAAAAACAGGGCAAAACATTGGATCTCTCAGCTGGATCAGTTGAGTCTAAAGGGAGGGTCGGATTTGGCCAACGTTTTTCAGGCTTTACAATCGGCAATGGATGGTGCCTGGATGCAGCAAAAGGCGCATGCACAAAACATAGCCAATGTTGATACACCCGGGTATAAACGATTTCAAGCGGTATTTTTGGAAGCACAACAAGACGCGTTTGTAGGTAAAGTGTCCGATCCTAGGCATGTCAGGATCGGTTCAGAACACATCTCCCAAGGATCATGGCAGCTTCAAGAAGTGAAGAATACGACCGAGACGGTGAACGGCAATAACGTCGATATCGAGCAGGAAATGAGTGAACTGGCCGATACCCAGCTCGCCTATCAAGCGTACATTACCCTTTTCAATCAAGTGTTGAGTCGTTATCGAACGATTGCGCGTAGCGGGAGGTAAAGATCATGCGTTTTCCGGAACTGTGGATTCAATCGTCTGCGCTTAGTCTAAATCGGTTGAAAATGGACGTTATTGCCGAAAATATCGCCAATGCCGATTCGACGCGGGCGCGTTTTGAAAATGGTCAGTGGCAGCCGTATCGCCGGCGTATGGTCGTGCAGCAAGCGGCACCGCTATCTTTTAAAGAAATGCTAAACAATGCTAAGAGGATGACATCTGCTGAAACGGCGCGCGCGGTAAGGGGTGAAGTGATCGGTGTCCGGGCAAGTGGTATGAAAGAAGATGATGCGCCCCTCCGGCGCGTCTATGACCCGACGCATCCCGACGCCGATCGCGAAGGCTATGTACTTTACCCGAACGTCGATCTGCCGCGGGAGATGATTGATTTACTCAGTGCTTCCAGAGCCTATGAGGCGAACGTAACGGCGCTTTCGGCGACAAAGGCGATGCTGCAAAAAACACTGGAGATCGGACGCAGTTAAAAATATGTTTCATGCAGTAAAAAAACGGATTAAAAACAGTGAAAGAAAGGGGAACGATGATGGCTGGTCTGAACACGGTCGCACATCTCCTCTCGGGGGTTGGGACGATCACCGGCGAGCATCGTACGATGCCGAACGCAAATCCGGAAGGTACGTCTATCAGTTTTAGAGAAGCGTTTGCATCTGCTCTAGGGACACTGGAAGAAGGAGAGAAGCGTGCCAACGACGCAGTCGTTGCTTTTGCCGGCGGCGCGCCGCTTCCCCTGCACGAGATTCTGATTCAGGCCGAAGAAGCTCAGCTCAATCTGGCCCTCGCTGTTGAGGTAAGAAATAAGGCCGTAGAGGCCTATCAAGAAATTATGCGCATGCCTGTTTAAAAGCAAGATTGTTTTAACTGGGTCTTATTTACGTCTTATTTTTCAAAATGAGGTGTCAACCGTTGCGGGAGAGGCTGCTTCTGATTTTAGAAAACATAAAAACGTGGCTGGCTGCACGTTCGACCAGGGACAAGATACTGATGATGGCGGGAGGCGCTCTCGTCCTTGCCCTCATCATCGGGGCGATGATGTATGTTACGCGAACCGAATATGTCCCTGTTTTTTCCGGTCTTGATGAGCGGGAAATGGGGGAGATCGCCGCCCGGCTCAAAGAACAAGGCATTCCGTATAAGCTTGCAGCTGGCGGCGGGACGCTTTATGTCGACAAACGTCAAGCTGCTGATGTCAAGGTACAAATGGCGGCCGAAGGCATTCCCCGGACGGGATCGATAACGTATGATATTTTTGCGCAAAATGCCAATATGGGCATGACCGACCGGCAATTTTCCGTACTGGAACGAGAGGCTTTGCAAAATGAACTCGCGCGCATGATTCAAAATGGTATACGCGGTGTGCGCAAAGCACACGTCATGCTCACCATGCCGGAGCCTTCGATCTGGGCCCACCAGGAAAGTGATGCTTCCAGCGCCTCGGTCATTCTCGATCTGGATCCCGGCGTGCGACTCGATCAACGCGCCATACAGGCGCTCTATACATTGATTAGTAAAAGTGTACCCCGCTTGTCCCCTGATAATATCGTCATTACCACACAGTATGGCGAACTTTTAGACCCTAATTTTGGCGGTTCGACGACTGCCGATGACTATATGCGCATGCAGGAGATCAAGCGGGCCATTGAACGGGATATCGAGGCGAGTATCACCCGCCTCATATTGACTACGCTTCCGGCGGATATGACTGAACCACCGCGCGTCAGCGTGCAGGCTTTTGCGCAAATTGACTTTACAAAGGAAACACGTGTAGAAGAAAACGTGCGGGCACCTGAAGGTTCAGACCCTAACGATCCTAAAGGTCTTGTCTTAAGTATGGAAAAATTAAGTGAGTCCTGGCAGGGACAAGGTACACCCCCGGGCGGCAATGCTGGTACGGGAACGACCGATGTCCCGACCTATCAGGGCGGGAATCAAAACAATGGGAGCTATGAACGCACCGAAGATCGGATTAACTATGAGCTCGATAAAATTCATAAAACCGTCGACAAAGCACCCTATGCCTTGCAGGATCTGGCCGTAAACGTTGCTGTCACCTTACCTGCTCAGGCTGCCGGCAATCAAGCCATGGATACGACAAAACTAACCGATAATATACAAAATGCGGTCGCGAATATTGTCAACTTGGTCATCGAAAACAATGATGCGGCAGGTCAAAAAAATGCAAACAACCGGGTAAAAGTCATCGTAGATGTAGGAAGTCTCTCACCTGCCAAAACACCTTCCGAGCAGGCCTTGCGTTGGATTCAAGATAACTGGTTTTATTTAGCCCTGGCGGGATTCGCACTGATCGTGCTCATCACCGGAGTGATCTTTATTGTGCGTCGGCGCAGAAGAGAAGAAGACACTGCACCTGGCATCGCACCAGAGTTCAGTGCTTATGTAGGGGAGGCGACCGAACCCCCACCTCTTGTACTGGAAGAAACGGACGAGGCACGTATGCAAAAACAGCTGGAACGTTTGGCTCGAGAAAAGCCGAAAGATTTTGTGGCCATCTTGCGTACCTGGTTGAAAGAAGAAAGTTAAGCGGAAGAGCTCTTTCGGGATGAAGTGCAGTAGAAAGGAGGAAAAACGGTGGCACGGGCGACCAAAGAGTTAAACGGGAGACAAAAGGCGGCGATCTTACTCATTGCGCTGGGTCCGGAGACGTCGGCGCAAATCTTTAAACATTTGCGGGAAGATGAGATTGAGCGCCTGACGTTTGAGATTGCCAGTGTCACGAACGTCGATCCGGAAGAAAAAACAAATATTTTAAAGGAATTCCAACAACTTGTTCTGGCGCAGCAGTATCTGGCGCAGGGGGGTATTCAGTATGCGCGGGAAATCTTAGAAAAGGCACTTGGTACGCATAAAGCACATGAGGTATTGGGAAGACTCACGGCGACGTTGCAGGTACGTCCTTTTGACTTTATGAAAAAGGCCGATGCCTTGCAAATATTAAACTTTCTGCAAAACGAACATCCTCAAACGATCGCTCTCGTTTTATCCTATCTCGATCCGAAACAATCATCGCAAATATTATCAGCCCTTTCTCCGGAAATGCAGGCAGAAGTCGCGATGCGCATCGCCACCATGAGCGGGGCCGCCCCAGAAGTGATTGATGAGATCGAACGCATTTTAGAACAGAAGCTGGCTACGTCTGCCTATTCCGATCTCAGGCAGGCAGGGGGGGTGGAGGCCGTCGTTGATATTTTAAACGGTGTCGATCGTTCTACCGAAAGGACCATTCTCGAAGCCTTAGAAGAAAGAGAACCCGAACTGGCAGAAGAGATTAAAAAACGTATGTTCGTATTTGAAGATATCGTGCTACTCGATGATCGTTCCGTGCAGCGCGTTATTCGCGAGGTGGCCAATGAAGATCTTCTGCTTGCTTTAAAAGCGGCCAGCGAGGATGTCAAGGCACTCATCTTTAAAAACATGTCCACACGCATGGCTGAGACGTTTCGTGAAGAGATGGAGTACATGGGTCCTGTTCGGCTAAGGGATGTGGAAGAAGCGCAGACGCGTATCGTGGCCACCATCCGCCGCCTGGAAGAAGCCGGTGAAATCGTCATCAGCCGAGGTGGAGGAGATGAGTTCATTGTCTAGTGTGATCAAAGGTCCGGCCATCGCCTGGTCTTCACCTGAGCTGCTCACGGTCGAACTGACTTTACTCGAGCATCAACCCGCCCCTTCGATCGATCCTGATGATGCGGCAGAGGAAACATTCGCAGGAGAACGTAACGCACATTTGACCGGGCCCGAGGGACGGGCTTGGATCACGCGGGTTAAAGAAGCAGAGGACGAGGCTCAGGCTATTTTGGATAAGGCGCGTGAGGAAGCCGAGCAATATCTCAAGGAAGCGCGCGAGCAATGGGAAAAGGAAAAACAAGACAAAGAACGAGCGCTGGAAGAAGTAAGCAAGCGGCTTTACGAAGAGGCGCGGAAGGAGGGTTTTGCTGCCGGTTACCAAGAAGGGAAAGAGCGTGCCGAAAAAGAGCTTCAAGAACGTTCGGAAACATTATGGCAAGCATTTCTCGAGCGGTATGAACAGTTGGATCACGCGTTTCAGCAAGATGTGAACGACGCGTATGAGCAGTTGTTTACGCTTGCTTTTGAGATCGCCGAAAAACTAACATTTCAGGCGTTAAAAGATGATGAACGATTAGTTGCGTTTGCCAAAGAAGCCCTGACCAAGGCGCCTTATAGTGAGACATTGAAAATCGCCCTCTCGCCGCAAGATTATTCACGTCTTATACCGTACCGTAACGAGCTCAAAAAGCTCCTCCCCGAACATACCCGGCTCATCATGTATCCGAATATAGAGCTTACCGACGGTCTTTTCATCGAAAGCGAGTCGGGCATCGTCGATCTAGATTTCGCACAGCAATTAAAACGATATGTACGGGATTTAAAAGAAGCGACGCGAGCATAGATGAAAAGACCTTACCCCTTCTCGTCGCAGCTTACTTCATGATCAAGCCCACTTCATGATAAGGAAGGGAGGAATGCAGGTGAGCGCCATACCGAATCTCACGTCGGAACCGGTTGAACAAAACGCGGTTAAGCAACATAACCAGCAACATAGAACGAGACAACCGGATACACACGGCATCCTCACCCGTCGCTTTTACCACCTGAGGGAGCATCTTCAGACGATCCAAGCATACGAGCTCATCGGTGAGGTGAAAGAAGTCATCGGACTGACTGTGGCGGCGCGCGGACCGATGGTTAAAATCGGGGATATCCTCGTGATCGAACCGCGCGACGGAAGAGAGGCGGTGCTCTGTGAAGCGGTCGGTTTTCGCGAAAAGGATGTGCTCTTGATGCCTTTGGGGGAACTCGGCTCAATCGGTGTGGGCGCGCGGGTGAGGGCACTGGGTGCGCCGCTTTCCGTGACGGTAGGACCGGAGCTCATCGGACGTATTCTGGACGGGCTCGGCCGCCCGATGGACGGTAAAGGTCCGTTGGTAGGTGTTGCTTCCCCGATCGTGCGGCCGTCTCCTTCACCTTTGAGCCGTCCGCCCATTCAGGAAAAGCTCTCGGTTGGGGTACGGGCCATTGACGGGCTGATCACCCTCGGTAAAGGGCAACGTATCGGTATTTTTGCCGGAAGCGGAGTCGGCAAAAGTACGCTTTTAGGGATGATGGCGCGCGGTACGCAGGCCGATGTCAATGTCATCGCGCTCATCGGTGAACGCGGACGAGAAGTCAGAGAGTTTATCGAGCGAGATTTGGGTGAAGAGGGACTCCGGCGATCGGTCGTCGTCGCCGTGCCTTCCGATCAGCCCGCGCTTTTGCGCATCAAGGGTGCCCTGGTCGCCACGGCGATCGCTGAATTTTTTCGCGATCAGGGGCAGGATGTTCTTTTTATGATGGATTCCGTTACACGGTTGGCCATGGCCCAGCGGGAAATCGGGCTGGCGATCGGCGAACCGCCGACGACGCGCGGGTATCCGCCATCCGTTTTTGCACTTTTGCCGAAAGTGTTGGAACGAACGGGGACGAGCGAACAAGGTACGATTACGGCGATCTACACCGTCCTCGTCGATGGGGATGATATGAATGAACCGATCGCCGATGCCGTACGGGGCATTCTCGATGGCCATATCGTTTTAAGTCGTAAGCTCGCCCATCAAGGGATGTTTCCAGCTGTTGATATATTATCCAGTGTGAGCCGGCTCATGCCCAGACTCGTCGATGAAAGACAGCGGCAGTTGGTCGAAACATTCCGGAGCTGGACGGCGCTCATTCGCGAAGCAGAAGATCTTTTGTCGATCGGGGCTTACCGTCGTGGGCATAACCTCCGTCTAGACGAAGCTTTATCTCACCGGGAAGCGATGGAAGCTTTTTTAAAACAGCGGATGGATGAGTCCGAGACCATGGAAAACACCTGGATCGCCCTTGAACGTGCTGTCGGTCCTTCAGCGTGATATGAGGGAGGGTATAAGGCGATGTCATACCGGTTCGAACGGTTACTTGATCTCGCTTATTATGAACAAAAAAGGCGAGCAGAGGTATACGCGGAATCACGCCATGAAGCGCGCATCAGAAAAGCGCGTTACGAACAAAAAGCTGAAGCGCTCAATACACTGCTCAACACTTTACAGGAAGACGCCTCCGAAGGTATGCCGCTTTCATTGTATCAGGCCTATGCCGCCCATGCCTGGCAACTTAAAGATCACTTGCTCGAGCTCAAACGTGAAGCGGAATCTGCTCACTTAAAAATGCAACAATCAGAAAAAGCACTCCTCGAACAGCGGACAGAAAAACAAAAATATGAACAGCTAAAAGTCCGCTGGAAGACGGAAGAAGACCGGTTATACCGCCTGCAAGAGCAAACCATGCTGGATGAAGTGGCGCTTATGCAGCATCAGCGTCACCACAACACACATAACCGTCAACACACATAACTGACATCACATGGGAAGGCAGAAAGGAGGTGACAGGCGTGGCGGAAGGAGTGGCGCAAAATATAACACAATCCCGCCGAGGAACTGTGCGATCAGAGGGCACCATCGATCAGACGGAAGCATTGGAAAAAGGTAAAGTATCCGAACGCGTCTCGCGTGTCGATCGATTTGTCTATCTGGGACTCATCCCGGGTGCTTTTGCCGCCGTGCTCATAGCGGTCGTCCTGTCTTTTTATAACATCGACGTCTTAGCTTATGGAAAAAAAGGCTATGATACACTGCTTTCGCTCTTTCACCTCCCTCCTTCGAAACCAGCCGATACCGCTTCGGACCGTCTTATAAACGAAGTCCAGATGTCACCTCAAGCACCTCCGCCTGAAGGATCCCAGGGGACACAGGCGGCGAGTGATGCGGAACAGATGACAGCGGATGCTGCTCGTCTCAAACATCTGGAAGACGAACTGGTCGTGCTTAAAGAACAAATACAAGCCTTAGAGAACGATTTACAACAACGCGATGACATGCTCAAGAAACGACAAGAGGCGCTTAAAACTGAAGCACGCCTGTTGCAGGCGATGAGCCCAAGCAAAGCGGCCGCCATTGTGGAACAGATGGGCTGGTATGAGGCGGCAGAACTCGTTGGAGCGCTCAATACCGAGAGCAAAGCTCAGATTTTAGCCAAACTTGCGCCGGAAAAGGCGGCCGGTGTGATGGCCGTTTTGCGTGAAGGTTTGACGGATGAACAACTGGCTGAAGGGGCCCAGCAAGATGTGTTGAAACGCCTTACCCAATCGTACGATGCACTGTATGCGCAGATTAAACAAAGTGGCGGGACACCGGTACAGCCTGCCTTAAAAGACATTATGGCTACATCCGGTAATCATGCCGCTCTTTCTGATCCAGCACTTACTCAGATTGAGTTCACTGCGTCCACGCTCGCTACGATGCAGCCGCCTAAAGCAGCGCAAGTCATTCAACAACTTATGGAAAGGGGAAAACAAAATGATGCGCTACGCCTATTAAGCGCACTGGATGTAGCTACACGCGGTCAAATCTTAGAAGCTCTTGATCCCAAACTATCGGCTGCGCTCATCAGCCGCTGGGTAACATCTCCTTGAGTCGTGTGATTCAGAAAGGGGGGAGATCTTGCAGTCCGTACCGTCATTTACTAACGAGATGATGCGTGTGACCGATATGTCGTCTAAGGCTTTGAATAAAGCGCGTCTTAATCCTGCGGAGAGTAATGGAAGTGAGGCAGGCGGGAACACTCCGTTTCCACAGGCTTTAAGGCGGATGTTGGCGGAGACTTCACCGGTTTTAACGACCTCTCAGGAAAGCCCGCGAGAGGCTGACGGAGCGACTTTCGACCTATGGGATCAAGATCAGATCGCAAGTGTGTGGATGGCACTTCTTCTATACTTCACGGGTCAAAACGACCAGGTGGGCCTACAGGGAACAGACAACCTACAGGATGACCTTTTGGGAAATATACAGTTAACTGGAGGAGACGGGCAGTCCGGAGCGACGAAAGAGCAGGTTCTCTCAACGGACACTCTGACGATCGGTCAAAAAACGCATGACCTTCATCATGTGCCGGTCGCCGAGGAGTGGCGCTTGCCCCCTTCCTTAATGGATTCTGCCTTCCATACACGCTTCGATGTTTCACCGACCGCTGATACGATCTTGCAGGCGTTAAAAAACATGCAGACGGAGGATCCAACGTACCCACCTCACATCATGAGTGTACAGGCTTTGAATGCGGCGTTGAATGCATGGAACGATCTAGAAAGTTTCACGCCGATTTTCGAGCTTTTGCGCTCGCTTATGGAAAACCAGCAATCGTCCAATGGCTCTCTTTTATCGCTTGACCGGGACGAACTTCTATCACATCTACCTGCGCTTTTAAAAGCGGCAGGCGTGAAAGAAGAAACAACCGGGACGGCAGAAGATGTTTTTCGATCGCTCAGTAAGCGGAGCAACGACTTGTCCTTATCGGTCCTCGGCCGTCAGGGTATCCAGGGTGAAGGCTCTGGCGATGGCGCGCTTCTTTTCATGCGCGGGGTGAGCCTGAGTAAAGAGCAGGTCTTGCGGATCGCCGAAGCGGTTCAGGCTCAGCCGGGGGAGGGTGGAAAAAGTCTCATCGAGACGTCTGATAGCCCGGACAGTGCGCTCACGCTTACGTTTTTACAGGCGAGACAGCTTTTACACAGTGCGGATCTCTGGCACGCCCAAGCCAGCACTTCTACCGCTTCTTCCTTACCTGCACCGCTTAAGGCGCTACTTATGCACATCCAAATCGTTCAACAGGGGGGTTCGGCCGGGATCGTCCATTTGCGTCTGGAACCAGAAGCGCTGGGCGAGCTTTTCATTCGCATCCATGTCGAACACAATACCGTGTATCTCACGGTCATGGCGACAAAAGAGAGCGCCAGAACATGGCTTGAGACACACGGTCGCGAACTGAAAGCAGGCCTGGAAGGACAGGGACTTCAGCTGGAGCGCCTCGACATTGCGACGCTTCGCTCCGAAGAGGGCCTCATGCGCGATGCTTTTGATAGAGATAGCGACAGGCGCGATGAACAAAGAGAGGAGGAACGACGCAGTCCCTCTACCGAAGCGATATCATCGGAAGAAGATTTTAGAGATGCCCTGGCGACGTTGATGACGTAACGCGATAGGCCGACCCTAAGACTTGGGCCGTAGTAACGTAAGCGATCATGTTGTTCATGCCGACTGTCATGCAAGAGGTAGAATGAAAGCGATTTTTACAACTCTAAATGACATATTGTTCTTCAAAGGAGGGTAACCGTTGGAGATTTTTAACGCGACGACAGCCAGTGCTGTCCCCATAACGCAAGACGATGCTTATAGCCGTACGACAGGTTCGATACTCGGACAGGATGATTTTTTAAAACTGTTTCTCGCCGAGCTCAAATACCAGGATCCGCTGCAGCCGATGGAAGATCGGGAGTTTCTCACCCAGCTAGCTATGTTTACGCAGATGGAGCAGCTGATGCGATTGAACGCACAAATGAGTGAGATGGCGGCGACCTTAAAAGAAATTCACGACCTTTTAGCGAACGCATCCGGTGCGGAGAGCGCATCCGGAGCTTCGGATGCTACCGATTCAACCAATCTTACTGATTAAAACGTTCCTGCTGATCTGGCTCATCTTACCACCCCCAGTTAACCCATATAAAATCAGGCCTCATTTATAGGCCAAATTAAGGAGGATGGATCTATGTTACGTTCACTTTACACAGGAATTTCCGGTATGCGTGGTTTTCAAACCAAACTCGACGTCGTCTCCAACAACATCGCCAACGTGAACACCGTCGGCTTTAAAGCAGGGCGAGCGATGTTCGCCGATGTTTTAAGTCAGACCTTATCTGGTGTGACTATGCCTGAGGAAGGCGTGCGCGGCGGCGTCAACCCCAGGCAAGTCGGGCTCGGGAGCAAGATCCAGTCGATCGATACGCTCTTTACCCAGGGAAGCCCGATGATGACCGGTGTCGAGAGTGATCTGGCCATCGATGGCAACGGCTTTTTCGCTGTACAAGATGCAGCAGAAAACGTCTATTTAACGCGAGCCGGTAATTTTTACCTGGATGCCACCCGTCAGTTGGTCACGGCCGATGGACTGCTTGTGCTCGATGAAGGTGGAGCACCGATTCAACTCGATGAAGGTGTGAAAAGTTTTTCCGTTGCCAAAGATGGCACGATCATCCAGGTGTTAAATGACGGGGAGATCAACACCGATATACGGATTGGTTTGGTTCATGTCGCCAACCCGGGCGGCTTGGAAAAAGTCGGTAATACGCGTTATCGTCTCACACCCAATGCCGATCAGGAAACCGATCCTTTAGCGCTCATCGGTCCGGCCGGCGAGGAAGGACGGGGCGAGATTATCTCCAGTTTTCTGGAAATGTCCAACGTCGATCTCACCACCGAATTTACGGAGATGATCGTCGCCCAGCGTGGCTTTCAGTCCAACGCGCGCATCATTACGACTTCAGATGAAGTGCTACAAGAACTTGTGAATTTAAAGCGTTAAACATCCCTCCTCATTTAAGTGATCTGATGTGGTAAGGAGCTGGCATCATGATCGAGCTCAAGCGTTTAAACGGTGAAATCTATTATTTAAATCCGCTCCTGATTGAAACGGTCGAAGCCAGACCGGATGTCGTCATTACCTTGATCACGGGGAAAAAATTAGTCGTCGCAAATACGCTGGATGAAGTGTTAGCGGCGTTTCAATCGGCAATGCGACTTTTCACACCGACTCAAGTGGCCTGGGAGGTATTTAAAAACACACGGCATGAGAGTTAGTTTGCCGGAAGTGAATCAAGGAAGGAAGAGCAGAGAAAGAGGAGTCGATGCGTGTGAAGCAAAGGCTGATCGGGCTTTCGCTCATTTTAATCGTAAGTATTGCTGCACTTGTCGTCGTGGTCGTGGTTTTGAACCAGTTTGTATTTCATCCACCGGATAAACCAAAAGCGCAGGAAGTCCAGGTCGATATCGGTAAGTACGGAAAATACGTCGTCGAAACAGGCGACATTACGACCGACCTCAAAGACCATCGCTATGTGCTCTTGAACTTTACGATTATGACGGACTCGAAAAAAGCGCAGGAGACGCTTACAGATGGCCTTTTTCTCGTTAAACGTGAAGTCATCGGCGTCTTAAGTGAGATGACGTCCGAACAGTTGATGACCGAATCCGGCGTCGTCGAGATGGAAAAGGCCATTCAGTCTCGCCTGCAGACGTACCTTCCGGAAGGAAAAGTGATCATGGTCGCGACAACTAAAAAGGTTATTCAATGAACAAACCATAGGGTCCATCCAATCATGCGCGCGGTACGGTCTTGTGTGGATCGCATGCGCGTGTGTTGGCGGCTTATGTGTCAGATCAGGATGCGATGGTAGGAAGGGAGGGTGAGCGTTGTCGGACGTTTTATCACAGGCGGAGATCGATGCTCTACTCGCAGCCTTTTCTTCCGGGGAAATGGATGTTGAGGCGATCAAGGAAGAAGAAGAAAAAGGGCGCATCAGGCAGTACGATTTCAAACGGGCACTCCGTTTTTCTAAAGATCAGATTCGAAGTCTAACGCGCATTCATGAAAACTTCGCTCGAATTCTTACGACGCATTACTCAACAATGCTTAGAACGTATGTCCATATCGAAGTCGCTTCTGTCGATCAGCTGCCTTTTGAAGAATTCATCCGTTCCGTGGCTACGTCGACCATCGTCGGGGTGTTCAGTGCCGATCCGCTCAAAGGGCGATATTTGTATGAAATTCATCCGAGCGTGGCTTACGCGATGCTGGATCGTTTTTTAGGTGGACCGGGCCGAACCAATGGCGGATCGTTTAAATGGACGGAGATCGAGCAGAGTATCATTGAAAGGCTCTTAAAACGTTCCCAGCATGCCATGCGCGAATCGTGGCAGCAGATGGTAGAGATCGAACCGGAACTCGAGGAAGTCGAGACGAATCCGCAGTTTTTGCAAATCGTTTCCCCTAATGAGATCGTCGCCGTGATCACTTTCACCGCCAAAGTAGGCGAAGGGAGCGGCATGATCAATCTATGTATCCCACATATGATGCTGGAGCCTCTCATGTCCAAGCTATCCGCCCATCACATGCTGTCGAAAGCACAAAAAGAGCTCTCGCCGCGCGAACGGGAGGAACTTTTAAAACGCATCCATAAGAGTGAGGTACCGTTACGTGTGATGCTGGGGGAAGCGACGCTTACGTTGGGAGAGCTTGTTGAGCTTTCGCTCGGAGATGTCATCCGTCTGGGGACGCCGCGCGATGCACCGCTCACGGTTTACATCGATCAGCGCCCGAAATTTTTAGCCCGTCCGGGTAAAATCAAAAAGCGTCTGGCGGTGATCGTGGAACGGATGATAGAGGAGGGAGAAATAGGTGGCTGATTCCAATCCGAACGATTTTTTAAGTCAGGAAGAAATCGATGCGCTGCTGCGGGGAGAGACGGAGAAGGCGGCAAACGAGGACGCACAAAACGCTTCAGAAGATACGCTTTCCCTTTTAGAGCGCGATGTCCTTGGGGAAATCGGAAACATAAGTTTTGGCACAGCGTCCACGACGCTTTCCGTGATTTTGAATCAAAAGGTCGATATTACGACTCCAAGGGTAGACATCATTGAAGTCGAGAAATTCGGGGAACTGTTTACGTATCCGCACGTGGCAGTGTCGGTCGATTATACCGACGGTTTAAAGGGGACCAACGTTTACTTTTTAAAAATCGAAGATGCCGGGGTCATTGCCAACCTGATGATGGGCGGCGACGGTAACTACACGGGGGAAACACTGGGGGAACTCGAGCTTTCTGCCGTGCAGGAAGCGATGAATCAAATGATGGGTTCCGCCGCGACATCGATGGCAACCCTTCTTCACCAGCCGGTCAATATATCGCCGCCAAAAGTTAACATACTGGATATGCCGTCCGGAGATCGGCTAGATCAGTTCGCCATGGAAAAAGAGATTGTGCGCGTTTCATTTCGTCTAAATATCGGTTCACTCGTCGACTCGTCGATCATGCAACTCACACCTATTCCTTTTGCGAAAGCGCTCGTCTCCAAACTTATGCATGGAGACGTTGACAAGGAAGAAAGCGAGGTGCCTGTCGTGCATACGGTCGAAGGGGCTTCCTCAGGTAAAGAAGACGACCGCACGGTTGCCAAAAGTGAAGAGGCCTTACGGGACAGTCCACCTGAGCAGCAACATCAAATCGCGCCGGAAGTGCAGGAAGGATCGCGCATTTCGCGTGAACCTGAGACACTCCCGGAGCGCGAAGGAGTGCGCGCGTCGAACCGCCATCAAGAAGCGATGTCTGATCGACAGGGAGGGGTGCAGGCGGCGCCGGTTGCTTTTACCGATTTTGCAGACTTTACCCGAACGGAACGTAAAAGCCCCGATAATCTCGACCTGTTGTTAGATGTTCCGCTGCAGGTGACGGTCGAGCTCGGGAGAACGAAAAAAACGATCAAGGAAATTCTGCAGTTTGCACCGGGTTCTATCATCGAATTGGATAAACTCGCCGGTGAACCAGTCGATATCTTTGTGAATCAAAAATTAATCGCACGCGGTGAAGTGGTGGTCATCGATGAAAATTTTGGTGTGCGTCTCACCCATATCGTCGATCAATGGGAACGCTTAAAAACGCTCGATTAAATGATCTGTCAGGCAATCGATTTAATGAATAGGTTCATGATCAGTTCATGAGAGGTTCATGATGGATGAATGATGGATTGATAAAGGATTCATGATAGATCAATGATGCGTTAGGGAATATGAGGAATGAGCACCTAGGAGGATGACGATGAAGCGCGTACTCGTCGTAGATGATGCAGCATTTATGCGAATGATGATTAAAGATATTTTGACGAAAAATGGTTATGCAGTGGTCGGAGAAGCGTCCGATGGCGCCCAGGCCGTTGAAAAATACAAAGAATTACAACCGGATCTAGTCACGTTAGACATTACGATGCCGGAGATGGATGGGATTTCTGCTCTCAAGCAGATTCGGGCGATGGATCCTCAGGCCAAAGTCATCATGTGTTCGGCCATGGGCCAGCAGGCGATGGTCATCGAAGCGATTCAGGCCGGGGCTAAAGACTTTATTGTGAAACCTTTTCAGGCTGATCGTGTGCTGGAAGCAGTACGTAAAACTTTAGGAGAATAAAACAGTATGAAACGGTTTTTTTCTCACTATGTTTGCCCTCCCTTATTCATAAGCATGCTTTCTTTTCTGATGATCTTTGAATGGCCTGCATCGGAAATGGGTGCGGATGGTTCCGTTCAGGCGGCCGGAACCGTCGCTGACTGGTACAGCTCTGGAAAATCCGGCGACGAGGTGCCCGATATTGAATCTGGTGAGTTACCGTCTTCGATCCGCTCGCCGGGGCAGCCCTCGACTTCCAACGTACCCAACTGGTGGTCGCTACTCACGTCTTTTGTCACTGTTCTCGCACTGATCGTTATGCTTTCTTACCTCGTGCGGCGGTTTGGTCTGACTGGACGCCTGTGGAAAGAGCAGCGATTGGATGTGAAAGTATTGTATGTGATTCCGCTTGGCGGAAAGCGTTCCATTCAGGTCGTACAGATCGGTGCACTCATCTATGTACTGGGGATCGGTGAGACGATTAATGTACTTGATCGATTGACGATGGAAGAAGCGCACAACCTTTTTGTGAAGGAACCCGAGGTACAAGACAGAGCAGATCGGGAAGAACGGTCTTTTGCAGAAGAACTGGAGCACTATGAAACGCGCTTTAAAGAAAAATTGTCGGCGCTTCAGGCCTTTCTGTCACACGGGCAAAACCCGTCCTCAACCGATAAAAAGACAAAGGAGGATTAGCGGTGAGCCCCGGTTCGATGCTTGATCCCTTGCTACAAAGCTTGCCCGGAGGCGGAGCGAGTACCGTTTTTTTACTCGTCGCGCTCACGCTTCTTACGCTTGCACCGGCCCTATTGATTCTTATGACCAGCTTTACCCGGATTGTCATCGTTCTTTCTTTTGTGCGAAGCGGACTGGCCACGCAACAAATTCCACCCAATCAGGTTATTGTCGGACTGGCTCTTTTTATAACGATGTTTGTTATGGCACCGACCTTTCAAGAGATGGTCGAAACGGCACTCGTACCGTATAACGAAGGGACGATCACCCTCGATGAAGCGCTGACAAAAGCGAGTGAACCGCTGAAGCGATTTATGGCACAGTCCACACGGCAAAAAGACCTACAGCTGTTTCTCTCTTATGCCGGTGAAAAACCACCCGAACGGGTCGAAGATATTCCGCTCCGTGCGCTCGTCCCCGCTTTTGTCATCAGTGAGCTGTCGACCGCCTTTCAGATGGGTTTTATGATTTATCTACCGTTTATTGTGATCGATCTTGTGGTCGCGAGCCTACTCATGGGAATGGGGATGATGATGTTGCCGCCGGTGATGATATCCCTCCCTTTTAAGATTTTGTTGTTTGTGCTCGTTGATGGCTGGAACCTCGTCGTCTGGACATTGCTTCAATCGCTTCCTTACGGTGGTGGCGGGGGGTAAGCGCTTCACGCGTATATCGAGGTGCTTTTGGTCGAACGCATAAAAGAGCGCATGGAAGAGTGCATGGAAGATCATAAGGAAGGCGAAGATAGGTGCGATGCAAATCGAAACGGCTCTATACATTGGTCAGCAGGCCATCTATACGGTGCTCTGGGTGATCGCCTTTCCGCTCCTCATCGGTCTTATAACCGGACTCGTGGTGAGTATTTTTCAGGCAACGACGCAGATCCAGGAGCAAACGCTGGCTTTCATTCCGAAAATCGTGGCGATTATGGCGGCCATTGCGCTCCTCGGACGGTTTATGTTAAGCCGCCTGATCGAGTTTACGCTCCTCATGTTTGATTTTGCACGAACGGTGAGCGGTTCTTAAAGAAACGTACGCGTTTTAAGGGGGCTTTAGGTTGAGAGGATCAATTTTTTAAAACTGGATGGGTACGGATGGCGGCTTATGGGATAGGTGAGAGGAGGAAGAGGCGGTGCTGGACTGGGAAGGCATTGTGGCACTTTTACCGTATGCGGTCTTGATCTTTTTTCGCCTCGGTGCATTTATGCTCGTCGCACCGCCGTTTAACTTACCTTCGATACCGCATGCGGTGAAAATAGCACTGGCTCTGTCTCTCAGTGCGATCGTGGTCAGTGTGCTGGGAGGAGACTTTGTCAATCAGCCGCTAGTGATGAACACGCCCTCTTACCTCGGCCGGGTGATCATCGAAGTATTGTTTGGCCTAAGCTTGGGCTGGGTCGTTTATGTATTTTTTTCCCTGTTTCAGACGGCCGGCGGTATCATCGATTTTCAAATGGGTTTTGCCATCGCCAATGTCATTGACCCGCAGACCGGAGCACAAAGTCCGCTCGTCGGTCAGTTCAAGTACATGCTGGCGCTGTTTCTTCTGTTTATAACCGGTGGTTACCGGCTGATGCTGCAGGGAGTGTTGAACAGTTTTGTGTTTTTCCCGCCTGCCCATCCGCTCAAGCTGGACGATGTCTGGGTCCCTCGTCTTGTCGACTGGTTTGTTCGCGTCTTTACCATCGGTCTGGAAGTGGCCGCGCCGTATGCGATTGTCCTTTTTTTGTTGGATTTATCTTTAGGGCTGCTTTCCCGCGCCGTTCCCCAGATGAATATGTTCGTGGTGGGGCTTCCCGTTAAAATTCTGGGGGCGATGTTCATGCTGGCGCTGTTTTTACCGTTTTTCATTTTTCTCACTACCCGTCTGTTCGATCTTTTATTCGAAACGCTCTCACGTTATCCGGCAGGACTGGGGTAGTGGGAAAAGCATACCGGCGTTTCAGCACATCGGATGAGACTTGTTCGGAAAAGGAGGGAAACGATGGAAGGGCAACGGTATCACCTGAACCTACAGTTTTTTGCAGGAGAAAAGACGGAACCGGCGACACCTCATAAAAAACAGGAAGCCCGTAAAAAGGGACAGGTCAGCAAAAGTTCGGAAATCTCTCAGTCGATCCTTTTACTGACTGGTGCACTCTTTTTGTATGTGGTAGGACCGGGCCTGTTTGACGCATTTTTGCGCGTATTTTCCGATACATACGTGCTTATTCCGGGTATGACGGTGGATCTCGATCACCTTCCTACAATCTTTGCGGCGGCATTCCATCCTTTCAGTTTCTATCTGGCATTATTTTTAGTTATTTTTTGGGTTGTCGCCGCGCTCAGTCAGGTCCTGCAGGTTGGTGTGCTCTTTTCGACCGAACCGCTCAAACCTAAGTTCGAACGTATCAACCCGGTGCAGGGTCTGAAACGAATTTTTTCATGGCGTGCCCTCGTTGAGCTCGTGAAGTCTCTCCTTAAGCTGATACTGATCGGTCTTGCGCTTTTTCTCCTGCTGAAGGGGGAATGGCCCCGTCTTTCAGCTCTTTTTGGCCTTCCACTGGGAGGGGTGACGACTTACATGGGCAGTCTCGTCGTACGCCTCGTGCTGGTGATCGGGCTTCTTTCGGTGATTATCGCCCTCATCGATACGCTGTACCAGCGTTTTGATTACGCCAGGCAGCTGCGCATGAGCAAGCAAGAAGTAAAAGATGAATGGAAAAAGACGGAAGGGGACCCACTGATCAAATCTCAGCAAAGAAAACGCCGTCGGGAACTTGCACACGCCAGAATGATGCATCATCTACCGGAAGCCGATGTCGTGATCACCAATCCGACGCACGTGGCGGTTGCCTTGAAGTACGATATGCATTTCGATGAAGCACCGCGTGTCGTGGCAAAAGGTGAAGGATATATTGCGCTCAAAATTCGGGAGCTCTCTAAACAGTACAACATCCCGCTTGTGGAAAATCCGCCGCTTGCGCGCAGTTTGTTTCAAATGGTGCCGCTTGGTGAGCCGATCCCACCGTCGCTTTTCCGTGCCGTCGCCGAGGTGTTGGCGTTTGTTTATCGCAAAAAGCGGCCGGTTGCGTAAAGAAGAAGGGAGGGTTTCGCGTGTTTCGAGAGTTAACGCTTTTTATCGGCATCATCGCCGTTGTGATGATGATGGTCATTCCGGTCCCCCCCGCACTTCTCGATTTCCTTATTTTAATCAATTTGTCTTTTTCGCTCGTTATTTTGCTTGTATCACTTAGTATGAAAGAGCCTCTGGAATTTTCTGTTTTTCCTACTTTACTTTTAATCACGACGCTTTTTCGCTTATCGCTTAACGTCTCGACGACGCGTTCGATTTTAAGTAAGATGAACGGCGGCGAAGTGATTCACACGTTTGGTAGTTTTGTCGTCGGTGGTGAGCCGGTGATTGGACTCATCGTCTTTTTGATCCTCGTCATTGTTCAGTTTCTTGTCATCACCAAAGGGTCTGAACGCGTGGCAGAAGTTGCCGCCCGTTTTACGCTCGATGCGATGCCCGGTAAACAGATGGCCATCGATGCGGACTTAAATGCCGGTATCATCGATGAAAAGACTGCGCAGGCGAGAAGGCAGGCGATTGAGAAGGAAGCCGATTTTTACGGGGCGATGGATGGTGCAACTAAATTCGTCAAAGGCGATGCCATCGCTGCCATGCTCATTCTGGCCATTAATATTATCGGCGGTCTCATTATCGGTGTCGTCATCCACGGCAAGACGCTTGCTGAATCGGCCAGCATCTATACCGTTTTGTCGGTCGGAGAAGGCCTTGTGGCTCAGCTTCCGGCGCTCTTTGTGTCGACAGCGACGGGGATTGTTGTGACGCGGACGGCGAGTCAGGATGGGCTCACGTCTGATGTGATGCAGCAGCTTTTTCGGCAGGCGCACCTTTTATACGTGGTCGCCGGTGTGCTCTTTTTACTGGGTGTGGCGACGCCCATCCCTTTCTGGGCGACGACGCCTTTGGCTCTCATCATCGCCTATGCTGCATACCGTACGGGTATGCGTCAAAAGGAAGTGGATGTGCCCGTCGCTACGGATACACCGGAGAGGCGGGCAGAGGAGGCAGCCCGACCGGAGAGCGCCCTTTCGCTACTCGATATGGAACCGATCGAGTTTGAATTCGGCTATGCGCTCATTCCGCTCGCCGATCCCAAACAGGGCGGTGACCTGATGGACCGCATGCTCATGCTGAGGCGTCAGCTTGCCCTCACGCTCGGTTTTATCGTGCCGACGATTCGGCTTCGCGACAATCTGCAGCTTGCTCCGCGCCAGTATGTGATTAAGATTCGCGGCGAAGTCGTCGGTGAAGGGACGGTCATGGAAGGGCGACTCATGGCCATCGGCGGTGAACACCCCAATGAGCTCCCGGGTGACGTGACCAAAGAACCGACTTTCGGGATGACGGCGGTGTGGATCGACCCGTCGTACAAAGATGAGGCAGAGTTTGCGGGGTGGACGGTCGTCGATCCGTCTTCCGTCATCATCACGCATCTCACGGAACGCATCAAAAAACATGCCTGGGAGCTTTTAGGCCGGGATGAGACGAAGACGCTCGTTGAACATCTCCGTAAAAGCCATGCTGCCCTTGTCGCCGATTTAGAAAGTGTGCTCACGTTGGGGGACATTCAAAAAGTCCTATCTTCGCTTTTACGAGAAGGGCTTTCTATCCGTAATCTTCCCCTCATTTTTGAAACGTTGGCCGACCACGGGAGTAAGGTCAAAGATCCAGCGCTTCTTACGGAATTTGTGAGACAGGCCCTCTCCCGGCAAATTACGGCGCAGTACGCACCGAAAACCGGACCGTTAAACGTTATTTATCTCTCGCCGGCGCTTGAACAAAAAATTTTAGAAAATGTCAAGCGGACCGATTTTGGCGACTACGTAGCGCTTTCACCGGACGATCTTAAAGTCTTTTTTGATCACATTCGCGAAGGTAAGGAACAGTTGGAGATGGCTGGATACACGCCGATTATTTTAACCTCCCCCGGGGTGAGGCGTTATGTGCGCGATCTTGTGAGCCGTCTTTTTCCGGAGATGGTCGTGCTATCTTATAACGAACTTGATCCATCCCTGGACGTAAAAAGTGTAAGTGTGGTGAATGCCTCATGAATGTACGCCGTATTGTTGCGCCGACGATGGAAGAAGCGCTGGAGAAGGTACGACGGCACCTAGGTGAAAATGCGATCATTTTGTCTTCCCGCAAGGAGCGCATCCGCGGCTGGCGCGGCCTTTTCGGTCAGTACGAAGTAGTTATTACGGCCGTTGCTGATGAACATCCGGCATCTCGAAAGGATTTTCTGGTGCAAAAAGAGGCGCTCCTTAACGCCATTCGCCAGGTGAAACACGGAGAGGATGCTCAGGATGCGGCACGCAACGTACACCCGGATCTAAGTGATCAAAAAGCTCATATGGTTCGACTGCATGAACACCTCGAGACGAGCTCCTCCCCCTCCACGCTGCCGCTTACGGAGGTCATGGAAAAATTGACAGCGCTTGAAGAACTGCAGCTCGCACAAAGCGGTCTCTATCCGTTTCGTCCGGGATTCCGACCATGGGCAAAACGCCTTCAGGCGAGCGGCATGGCTTTAAAGACGATCTATCGCCTGTATGCTGCCTCACCTGAGCTTTCGATGGTCGATGATGAAGAAGCGGTGACGCGGGAGAGGCTGAAGGCCATCCTGCATGATAAGATCCGTTCCAGGTTTCCCGCATCCCGGGCGCAAGAAGCGTGGGCTGCCTTCATCGGACCGACGGGTGTCGGAAAAACGACCACGATTGCCAAGCTGGCCGCTCAGGCCAAGCTTGAAAGGCACCTTCCGGTTGCGCTGATGACCATCGATACGTATCGTATTGCGGCGGTTGAACAGCTGCGCACGTATGCTGATATTTTACATGTTCCTTTTGCCGTGACGTACACACCGCACGAATTTGACGAGACGCTCGGGCGCTGGCTGGATGAAGGCTACTATGTGCTCATCGATACCGCCGGGCGCAACTATTTTCAAGAAGCGCACGTGGAAGGGTTGAAGGATTATATACACCGTCTTGATGCGCTTCCCAAAAAAGGGGCGAAGTATCTTGTATCGAGCCTTACAGCACGCGAAGACGATACGAGTCGTCTGATCCGTCTCTTTCAGCCACTCGGGTTTCGCCAGCTCATTTTAACCAAATATGATGAAGTGCCGGAAGCCGGGCGGGTACTTGAGCTACTGCTTACGCATCGCATTCGCCTCTCGTACTTGACGACGGGTCAGGATGTGCCGGACGATGTGCGGCAGGCGGATGCAGAATGGTTGCTGGATGAAGCGCTTGGGGAGGGAAGCCGATGAGCGATCAGGCGGAACGGCTGCGCCGCTTGATGCAGCAGAACACAACAGATTCTGTGCCCCTTCCTTTACGCGAAGGAAAAAAAAGTGATGTGCGCGCAAGGGTTCTCGGCTGGGCGAGCGGCAAAGGTGGCGTCGGTAAATCTAATCTGGTCTTGAGTCTCGCCTATGCGCTAAGCGATGGAGGAGGGCGCGTCCTTCTCGTCGATGCCGATGCCGGCTTTACCAATCTGGCGCTTTTAATGGGAGAAGGGAGCGCTCCGGATCTCATGGATGTCATCGAAGGTCGGATAAGTCTCACAGAGGCGCTCGTTCGGACGCCGGGTGGATTTTATTACACGTCTTTGGCTACTACGTTAGAGACGTATGTGGCGACGGAAGATCATGCCAAAACGGTGCAGTTAGAGTCAGTCTTAAGGCAGCTCGAGGCATGGGGAGAGATCATACTTTTGGATTTTGGGGCAGGCTTAAGTGCATTGGCCCGCCATATGCTTGCGGCGGTCGATGAACTCGTGTTGGTCATAACACCGGAGATTACCTCGCTTTCCGATGCTTATGCGCTCTACAAGTGGCTTTATCGGATCCGCCCGGAACTCCCCGTTTATGTGCTTATCAATCGTGCTCAGGATGAAAAAGAGGCGGAACAGATGTACACGCGCTTTAGTCGTATTGCCCTAAGCCACGTTGGCGGGGCACCGAAGTATTTAGGATTTGTTCGCGAAGATCCGCACATTCCTCAGGCGGTACGACGGCAGATGCCTTTTTATACGGCTTATCCGCGTTCCCCGGCCAGCCGGGATATCCGGCACATACGCGCGCGTCTTAGCCTTGCCTGGGAAATGTACGAGGCGCAAGGGGGCGCGGACGCAGCGAGAGGAGGGATGCGTGGTTTGCTCGAACGGTTAAAAGAACTGGTGAGAAGAGGAGAAGGGTGGCTATGAGTTTTGATCTGGTGATAATCGCCGCGTCGACAGGAGGCCCTAAAGCCGTTCGGAAAGTTCTAAGCCCGCTTCCGGAAAACATTCCTTTTGCGCTCATCATCGTTCAGCATATGTTGCCGAGGATGTTTATGTCTTACGTGAAGACGCTTGCGGGTTCCGTCGATTTTCCGCTCGCAAAAGCGATGGATGGGGAACGTCTAGAGAAAGGACGCGCGTATGTGGCACCGGCCGGGTATCATTTAAGGCTATCCCGGATTGCGCATAACGTCACTTTTGCGCTCGATCAAAAAACACCACCGATCTCCGGTCACCGACCGGCAGCCGATATCCTGATCGGTGATGCAGCCTTCCTTCCCCTGCACACAGCGGTCATCGTCTTAACCGGCATGGGGAAAGACGGTCTGCACGGGGTTAAGAAGCTCAAGGCGATGCTGGCTGGTAAATGCTGGGTTGTAGCGGAAGATGAACGCTCAGCACTCGTCTACGGTATGCCCCGGGCGATCGTAGAAAACCATCTGGCTGATGCGGTCTTGACGCTGGATGATATTGCCTCCTGGCTCGCAAAGCAGGCTGAATCAACCGGTTGAGGTATCCATTTCGCGCGTAACCCATCATTCTAAAGGAGGGATAAGAAGTGCAACTGGAAGATTACTTGGGCATGTTTCTGGAAGAGTCGGAAGAGAATATGGCCATCTTAAACAATCAGTTGTTGGTGCTTGAGGCCAATCCGGGAGACAGCGCTGCCATTCAGGAGATTTTTCGAGCGGCCCATACGTTAAAAGGGATGTCGGCGACCATGGGTTTTCAGCACATGGCAGAACTCACCCACGCCATGGAAAATGCACTCGATTGGATCCGACAAGGGAAGGCACACATTGACTCGACGTGGATGGATACACTTTTTGCTGCCGTCGATGAGCTCGCCGATGCGCTTCGCGGTATAGCCGAAGAAGGACAGGAACGCCCCATCTCCCCGGAAATATTTGAGCGCCTTAAACAGCTCACAGCGCCCATAGATCAGGTTCGAAAAGAAGCAGAAGATCATAAAGATCCGGCGACGGAAGCGGTTAACGTTGATAAAAAAGAAGCGTTGGCTTTAAATGAAATGGCCGCTACAGCATTACCGGAACAAAAAAACGGTCAGGCACCTACTTTCCTCACGCTTTCCTATGAGCACTGGAGGGACCTTTACGATACGTACCAGGGTGCGCTCATTCAGGATGCGCTTGCACAGGGCATGAGTGCACTCAGGATTGAAGTCGAACTCGATCGGAAGACGTTGCTCAAAGCTGCCCGTGCATACATTGTCTATCAAACGTTATCCAGCATGGGCGAAGTTGTGCAGGCTGCACCTTCGATCGATGATCTGGAAGCGGAACGCTTTGATTTAAGTTTTGTCTTAACCGTCTTGACTCAGGAAAATGCAGAACGGGTGCGGGCGGAACTCTCGCGTATCTCGGAAGTGGCGCGCGTTGATCTGTATCCGCTCGTTATGGAACGAAAAGAGAGCGCGTTAAAAATGATGTCAAGTGACGAAGCGCGCCCTTCTAGCCCAGGGTCTTTGACCGGTACCGCCTCTTCTTCACCTGCCTCTTCTGCAGGCGACATAGAGACGACAAAAGCAGGATCGTCTAAGGCGGCGAACAAGTCCTCTCTAGTAAAAACGCTGCGCGTCGATGCCGAACGCCTGGAGTTGCTTATGAATGTATTTAGCGAACTCGTCATCGACCGGGGGCGTTTGCTTCTCCTGGCAGAAGAGTTAGGGGCGCCGCAGCTACGCGAGGTTGTGGAGCGCATGAGTCGCACGACGGGACAGATGCAGGATCTTATTTTATCGATTCGCATGGTGAGCGTCGAGACGGTTTTTAACCGCTTTCCCCGGATGGTACGCGACATCGCCAAAGAAGTCGGTAAAAAAGTTGATTTTGTGATCGAAGGGGAGGAGACCGAGCTCGATCGTACGGTCATCGACGAGCTTGGCGATCCGCTTATGCATCTTCTTCGTAATGCGCTCGACCATGGTTTGGAACTGCCGGACGATCGCAGGCGGGAACAAAAACCGGAGACAGGCAAGCTGCGCCTGGCTGCTTACAGAAGCGGTCATCACGTCTATATCGAGGTGCAAGATGATGGCTCCGGGATCGATGCAGAAAAAGTGCGCGAGAAGGCCGTTCAGCGAGGTCTTATGAGCCCAGGTGAGGCGCAGAGGATGAGCGATCAAGAGATTTATCAGGTCCTTTTCTTACCCGGTTTTTCCACCCGTGAGACGGTGAGCGAGCTTTCCGGCCGGGGCGTGGGGCTGGATGTTGTGAAAACAAAGATAGAATCCTTAGGCGGTCGCATTTCCGTTCATTCCAAGCGTGGAAGCGGGACGCTCTTTCGCATTCAACTACCGCTTTCTCTATCGATTCTCACAGCCATGCTCTTCGTGATCGGCGAGGAGACATACGCCTTACCGCTCGGCGATGTAGTTGAAGCCGTAAACCTTACCGCACAGGACATTAAAACTGCCGGAAAAAAACCGGTCTTTATCCTGCGCGGTCGCATTCTTCCGCTCGTCGATGGTCGTCGTTTTTTCGGGTTACCACAGGCGGCGAATAAGCATACACAGCTCACTGTCCTCGTCCTCCGCAATGGAGAGGATCGTTTAGGGCTCGTCATTGATCGTATTCTCGGCCAGCAAGAAATCGTCTTAAAAGGGCTCGGAAGCTATTTAAAACATATTCAGGGCTTCTCAGGGGCGACGATTTTAGGGGATGGGCGTATTGCGCTGGTCATCGATACGCGCACTTTTTTTGAAAAGAAATTTACAACATTGCATGTCGAGGAGGCTGAAGCATATGTTTAATGATCATATTGAAAGAGATTGGTCGAGTGAAAGCCGTCAGGTGATTATTTTTCGTTTAGCAGATGAGCTGTACGCGGTCGACGTCAAACACGTGCAATCGATTGAACGCATTGGTTCGATTACCCGCATTCCCGATGCCCCTTCTTTTTTAAAAGGCGTGATCAATATGCGTGGGGTCGTTACCCCGGTCGTTGATCTTCGCTTGAAGCTGGGACTGACCGCTGAGCCTTTTCACGAGTCGTCTCGTCTCATCATCGTCCATGTCCCGCCGTATGATGTGGCCTTGATCGTCGACGGTGCCGATGAAGTGTTAGAAATCGATGCCAGTCACTTGCAGCCAGCGCCAGAAATTGGTGCCCAGCGTACCCCCTACATTGAAGGCGTGTTAGACATCGATGGACGTCTCGTCGTTTTGCTCGATCTGACGAAAGTGTTAAAAGAAAATGAGACCGAAGCGATCCAAGAGGCGACCGAGGGCGTGAACATCCAAGAAGACTAACACGATGAAACATTGATGTGAAACATTTTAATAGAAATCGAGGATGCGCGATGTTTGACGATCATTTAACACACTGGGAAGAAGATGTGCTAAAGGAGATTGGCAATATCGGGGCTGCGCACGCTGCTACCTCGCTTTCGCGACTTCTGGGCGAACGGATTGATATGGAAGTCCCCTCTGCCCGGCTCCTCGATTTTTCCGAGATTGCCGAGGAAGTCGGCGAAGACCATCTGTATGTGGCAACGTTTTTAGAATTTGGCGGCGATGTGAAGGGCAGTTTTGTCTGGCTCACTGAACCTTTCTCCGCCAGGCAGCTTCTTTGGGCTCTGTTTCAGGACAGAACGTTGAGCGGTTCGGATGAGGAAAGTTCTAACGCATTTTCCGAGCTGGAGTTAAGTGCGCTGCAAGAGATCGGAAACATTCTGGCCGGCTCGTACCTATCTGCGCTCGCCGATTTAACCGGTCTTTCTCTCTATCCGCGTGTCCCGGGGATCGTTTTCGATATGGGCATGGCCGTCGTTACGTATGGCCTATTAGAAGCGGGTCATTACGGTGAACACGCTGTTGTCATTGATGCCCATCTCACGAGCCGTGATGCGCGGTACGGGGGGCGGTTTTTTCTGCTACCGGACCCTCACTCCTTTCGAGTTTTATATCATGCGTTAGGGGTTTATGCCAATGGACGTGATGAGTGACGTGATTAAAGTCGGAATCGCCGATCTTGCCTCGGCCCGTCATCCCGGCCGTCTTCGTACAGCAGGGCTTGGCTCATGCGTTGGTGTGGCGCTTTATGATCGACGTAAAAAAATAGGTGGACTGGCCCACATCATGTTACCGGATTCCAGACAAGCCCGCGGTCCTATTAAACTGGCGAAATATGCGGATACGGCGATTCCGGAACTCGTGCGTCAGATGGAAGCGCTAGGGGCGCTACGGCACGATGTCGTCGCCAAACTGGCGGGGGGCGCGCAAATGTTTGAGCACGTCTCGAGCGATGCGCTGAAAATAGGTGAGCGTAACGTGGAAGCAGTGCGCGCTGTTTTACATCTGATAGGCATCCCCATTGTGGCAGAAGCGGTGGGCGGGCGCGTAGGACGCACGGTGGAGCTGGATTTAGAAGACGGGATGTATTATGTACGCACGGCGCAGAGTGAAGCACAGAAGCTTTAGTTTTAAACAGAAGCTTTAGTTTTAAAAGGAGGCGCTAGGGGATGCTTGTACAAAGACAGCACGATCTGTGGCAAGCTTATCTCAAAGAACCGACGCGCGATATCGAAGCCCTCTTGCTTAAATCTTATGAACCTCTGGCGAAAAAAATTGTCTCCCGCATGATGGCCACCTTGCCCGCTGCGGTGAGCCGCGAGGATTTATTGAGCTTTGCCATGGAGGGGTTGTTTCAGGCCATTCGCCGCTTTGATCCCGGGCGCGGGCTTAAGTTCGAAACATATGCGACCTGGCGTATACGGGGTGCGATCTACGATGGACTCCGCGAACATGACCCGTTTAGCCGCAGTCTGCGCAACAAACAAAAGCGCATCGAACAGGCCCAGGCTGAGCTCGAACAAAAAATGATGGGGCCGGTCAGCACGCCTGCTTTGTCGGCGTACATGGGGGTCAGTCAGGAAGAAGTTGAGCGTACGATGGAAGCGCTCTCCGCCTGGCACAGCCCGAACCATTCGGGAGGAGATACGGAAGTAAGACCACCGTTTTTGGAAGATCAGGTCGACCCCGCGGCTTTGCATCCGGAAGAAGAAACATTTCGCCGGGCCCTCAAATCTCTTCTGGCCCAGGCCATTGAAGGTCTGACAGAAAAGGAAAAGCTCGTTCTATCGCTATTTTATTATGAGGGTCTGACTTTTGCCGAAGTCGCCCAGGTGCTTGCACTTTCTCCTTCGCGCATTTCCCAGCTACATACGCGTGCTTTACATAAACTCCGACCGTTTCTGCGTCCCTGGATAACGGATGAAGCATAACAAGGGTTGACAACGGAGAGCTTTCCGGTCATGCTAGAAGAAAGAACGCGCTATATCTCCGACGTGAGATGGGGAGTAAAGGAGAAAGACCTGTGAATCTTAAACGCTAGAACGACTACGACTCAGGAGATTTATGCGCACGCAAAGGAGAAAGACCTGTGAATCTTAAACTCATCGAGTTACAGGTAGCCATTCCTCGCAGTGTCGATCTCGGTATCGAGCAGGGGGCTCGTTCCTTTCAACAGGCCCACCTCGCTGCGGCACATTCGGATGCGGAGCAAAGAAGAATCGATCGCGCTAAAAAACGTCCTGAACATGCTGATCCCACTTTTTCTGCTAAAGACGATCCTCTACGTCGCGGCAGACGCTTTGATAAGCGCCTCTAACAGTCTTTATAAAAAAGCATGCTCATCATGGAACCTCATTCGCAAATCTTGAGCGATGAGTATGATGTCCTTTATCTATGTAAAAGCATGCTCATCATGAAGCCCTTCCCGTGTGGTTCCGGATCGATTTCTCCTAGGATGCGTTCTGGTGTGCACTGCTTGATTACGGCTTTTTTGCTTACAGGATGGTAGGGTGCTTCGTGTCTGATGTTTATCGCATGAAGGAGAGGAAACGTTGATGCGCCCGTTTGATCTTTTGTTGCTCATGATGCTGGTGGTATTACTGGGCTCCATGTTCATTTTTATAAGACGTCTGCGAGATTTAACAGGAAAAGTGATAGAGATTGAAACGGCACTGGGTCGCACGGCATCGCTCATACAAAGTTTTGAGCGGTTGGAAAAACTCGTCGATCAGTTGACCCAGGAACTCTCAAGTACCTCTAAGGAGATACAAACGCTTATAGCGGATAAGCGCATAACGGACGAGTCCATTCCCGGTCAGCCTATGCCCGGTACCGTCAGTAGTCAATTGGATACCCGGCTTCCATCCAACTTGAATGTGGATATGAGCGGGCTCGATGGTTGGCAAAAAGAAGCCGTGTTGCGCTGGCAACGGGGGGAGACTGCTTTCGAGATCGCCCGGGCGCTGGGCCGCGGAACAGGGGAAGTTACCCTGCTTTTAGAACTGATCCAAAGAGATACATAAAAAAGAGAATAGACGCCCATGCCGCCTTTGCGGCACCAGCAGAAGGATGAAACGATGCAACCTATTTCAGGATAGTCATCTTAAGTTGCGCGGATGCATGCTTTATGGTATAGTATATGGCGGCTCAACATCACAACACGCACCTGGACTTAAGCGGGGTGCCGGACGGGATCGGTCCGGTAGCGCGAGGGAGGAAGGGTGCGGAGGCAAACCCAAAAGGAGGACATACATCGATGTCTGTTGTATCCATGAAGCAGCTTTTAGAATCCGGCGTTCATTTCGGACATCAAACGCGGCGCTGGAACCCCAAGATGGCCAGATATATTTTTACGGAGCGCAACGGTATTTACATCATCGATCTGCAAAAAACGGTCCGTAAGCTTGAAGAAGCTTATCGCTTTGTGCGCGATCTCTCTGCCGAAGGCGGAACGTTTTTGTTTGTCGGGACCAAAAAGCAGGCCCATGAAGCGATTCGTGAAGAAGCAGAGCGTGCCGGCATGTTTTATGTGAACCATCGCTGGTTGGGCGGAACGCTCACGAACTTTACGACGATCCAAAAACGCATTGCCCGCCTGAAAGAACTGGAGAAAATGGAGACGGACGGGACGTTTGATGTACTTCCCAAAAAAGAAGTTCTCCTTCTGCTCAAGGAAAAAGAGCGGTTGGAACGGTTTTTGGGCGGTATTAAAGAGATGAAACGCCTGCCCGATGCTGTATTCATCGTAGACCCTCGCAAGGAGCGGATTGCCGTCCTAGAAGCGCGTAAACTCGGCATTCCGATCATCGCGATTGTCGATACAAACTGTGATCCGGATGAAATCGATTATGTCATTCCGGGCAATGATGATGCCATTCGTGCGGTGAAACTCATCACCGGCAAAATAGCGGATGCGATCATTGAAGGCCGCCAGGGTGAAGCGTACCAGTCCGGACAGGCCGATGATGTGGTGCGGGCGGATGGTCTTTCGGAAGCAAGTTGGAGTGAAGATGTCGAACAAGCTTCAACTGACGCGGATAAGGTCGCGGAAGTTCTGTCGCATGATGAAGTCCACTAAGGCATGATCTGGCATAAATAGGGTGGCCACAGACCACCCTTTTTTAAAGAATACCCATGCTTGACTGAAGAAGGGATAAATAATTGGATATGAGTGAGGAGGTTTCAATCGATGTCGGTGACAGCCAGTCAGGTCAAGGAATTGAGAGAACGTACGGGTGCAGGGATGATGGAATGTAAAAAAGCTCTACTGGATGCTGGTGGGGATATGGAAAAGGCCATCGAAATTTTACGTGAGCGAGGCATGGCCACTGCTCAGAAAAAGGCTGGGCGGATCGCCGCAGAAGGCGTGATCGAAAGCTATATTCATGCCGGTGGGCGGATCGGCGTACTCGTTGAAGTGAACTGTGAGACCGACTTTGTGGCCAAAACTGATGATTTTAAGGCGCTCGCGCGGGAAATTGCCATGCAGATCGCTGCCTACGCCCCGAAATATGTGAGCCGTGAAGACGTCCCAGAAGAGGTTATTGCCTATGAACGAGACATTTACCGGCAGCAGGCATTAAACGAAGGGAAACCGGAACATATTGCCGAAAAAATGGTAGAAGGCCGTCTCAAAAACTACTTTAAAGAAGTCTGTCTCCTTGAACAGCCGTACATTAAAGATGGCGATAAGACGGTCGAACAGCTGCTTCATGACTATGTTGCAAAAATTGGCGAAAAAATTGCTGTGCGCCGTTTCGTTCGCTATGAACTCGGTGAAGGTCTGGAAAAACGGAAAGATAATTTCGCCGAAGAAGTGATGGCTCAGGTCAAAGGTGTATAATCGGTCGTTTCCCTATCCCGCCTGCTTATCCGGGTGGGATAGGGCTTGTTTTAAGAAGCGATCATTGAATGTAGTGGAGGGGAATGCATGGAAAGACCGGTTTATCGCCGGGTTGTTTTGAAATTGAGCGGAGAAGCGCTGGCCGGAAGCAAAGGTTTTGGATTAGAGGCAAGTGTGCTCTCCGATGTGGCGCGGCAGATTCAGTCCGTGCATGCCCTTGGCGTAGAAGTGGCCATCGTCGTCGGCGGAGGAAACATCTGGCGCGGCATATCGGGCAGCCGGGAGGGCATCGATCGTGCAACGTCTGATTATATGGGGATGCTGGCGACGGTCATGAATGCCCTGGCCCTTCAGGATGCTCTGGAACGACTGGGGGTGCCGACGCGCGTGCAAACATCGATCGAGATGCGTCAGGTTGCCGAACCGTACATTCGTCGCCGAGCTATACGTCATTTGGAAAAAGGGCGCGCGGTCATTTTTGCCGCCGGGACCGGCAATCCTTATTTTTCAACCGATACGACCGCCGCACTCCGGGCGGCGGAGATTGAAGCGGATGTCATCTTGATGGCTAAAAACAAGGTCAACGGTGTATATTCGGCCGATCCGCTCATTCATGCCGACGCCCGGAAGTATGATGAACTGACGTACCTCGATCTTTTAAATCTCGGCCTTGGCGTCATGGATGCGACCGCTTCTTCGCTTTGCATGGATAATAATATACCGATTGTTGTCTTTTCGATTTTAGAACCGGATAATATCAAACGCGTTGTTCTTGGTGAGAAAATAGGGACGACAATCAAAGGGGGACCGTCACTCAATGAGTCAGGAAGTCGTGCGTGATGCCACTTTAAAGATGGAAAAAGCTCTCGATGTGCTCCGGCAACATCTCGTCTCCGTTCGCGCTGGTCGCGCCAATCCCTCACTTTTAGATAAAATTGTCGTACATTATTACGGTAGCGATCTACCGCTGGGTCAGGTTGCCTCGATTAACGTTCCTGAACCGCGCATGCTTCTCATCAGCCCCTGGGACGTGAGCGTGCTTCCGGAAATCGAACGGGCTATTCAAAAGTCAGATCTCGGGCTTTCTCCTTCCAGCGACGGCAAAGTGATACGCATCGTACTGCCGCCGCTTACTGAAGAAAGGCGCAAAGAACTGGTAAAAGTGGTGCGCAAATACGGTGAAGAGGCCAAAGTCGCCATCCGTAACATCCGCCGCGATGCCAACGATGTTTTAAAGAAGCAAGAAAAAGAAGGTCTCATCTCGGAAGATGAAGCACGGCGCCAGCAGGATGAGGTGCAGGAAGCCACGGATGATCATATCAAAAAAGTCGATGAGATCGTTCGGCAAAAAGAAGAAGAGATCATGGAAGTATAAGATGCCCCTCGCCATGAGGGGATTTTCTTTAAGGCAGACCGAACCCTTTACATACCATGTAAAGAAGAAAAGCAAAGAAACACACGGAGAGGCGACATATGATGCGCTGGATGCGCTGGGCAAGCCGTTTGAAAAGACGATGGATCAAAGGTGAGGATACAAAACCGCATACCATCCCGCAGCACGTAGCGATTATTATGGATGGGAACGGGCGCTGGGCCACCTTGCGCGGCATGCCGCGTATCGCCGGGCATCATGCGGGGATGAAAAACGTCCGTGACATTGCTCTTGCTGCAAATGATATGGGAATCCATATTTTAACGCTTTATGCTTTTTCCACGGAAAACTGGCGGCGACCGAAGGATGAGGTTGAATTTTTAATGGGGTTACCCGAGGAGTTTTTGCATATTTATTTGGATGAACTCGCCGAAAAGAATGTTCAAGTGCGCTGGATGGGCAAATCGAACGGTTTGCCACCTCATACGCGACGTGCAGTCGACGAGGCAGCCGAAAAAACAGCTCAAAACACTGGACTCATTTTAAATTTCGCGTTAAATTATGGAGGAAGACATGAACTCGTCCAGGCTGCGCGCAAGCTTGCTGAAAAAGTTGCGCGCGGTACGCTCAAAAGTGAAGACATCGACGAAGCACGATTTTCCGAAGAACTGTATACTGCAGACTTACCCGATCCGGATCTCCTCATTCGAACAAGCGGCGAGATGCGACTCAGTAATTTTTTGCTCTGGCAGCTGGCCTATACGGAACTTATTTTTGTCGAACGGTACTGGCCGGATTTCACGCCGGAAGATCTGAAACAGGCGATTTTGACCTATCAAACGCGTAAGCGGCGGTTTGGGGCGCTTTAATAAAGGGGGGTATGAGGGTGCGACAGCGTATCATCACCGGCGTGATCGGCGGCGCGCTGGTGCTCGGGTTTGTTTATCTGGGAGGGTTTTTCTTTAATTTACTCGTTTTTGTCATTGCGCTTGGCGCGTTTTATGAATACGTGGTGATGAATCGCGACAAGCCCTATGCACCCCATGTAATACTCGGTTATATTCTTACTTTTATTCTTATTTTTTTTAATTTGTGGGAGATGAAGTTTGTTTTCCATCTGGACGTCCTCTGGTTCATCACCTTTCTTCTACTGTTCTTAGCTGTTCTGACGAAAAATCGTGTTTCTTTGCGCCGTCTGTCGTACATTGTGATTGGGGCCGTATACATCGGTCTTGGCTTTCACTATATGGTGCTCGTACGCGGTATGGAAGGAGGGCTCATGCTTACGTACTGGGTTATCGGTGTGATCTGGGGCACGGATTCCGGGGCTTATTTTGGCGGGCGCTGGTTCGGGCGGCATAAACTCTGGCCTTCCATTAGCCCGAAAAAAACGTGGGAAGGGGCCATTGCCGGAACGCTTGTGGCCGTTTTGCTTGCCTATGTACTCGCGACCTTTTTCCATCTTCCCTACCGAGCTGGGTCGCTTCTTCTGACGACGCTACTTGTTTCGATCGGCGGTCAGATCGGGGATCTTATCGAATCGGCCATTAAACGATCGCTCGGAGCCAAAGACTCCGGCGATATTTTGCCTGGGCACGGTGGTTTTTTTGACCGTTTTGATAGTATGATCGTGGCCTTTCCGGTCTTTGTCTGGGCGATGCGTTATCTTGAGCCATTTTTGTTGTATTAGCTTTTACTGAATCAGCAGAAGTGCTACGACGTATACGGTATTGTGTTTATGAAAGGGGAACATGATGACAGGCGTTGCGATATTAGGATCAACTGGTTCGATCGGGGAGCAGACGCTTTCCGTCATTGATGCGCATCCCGATCGATTTAACGTCATATCACTTGTGGCCGGACGCAGGGTGGAGCGACTTGCAAAACAGATCATCCGCTATCGACCGAGTTGTGTATCGGTTCAGGATGATGTGGCACGAGATATACTCTTGGCGATAGCAGAAGAGGATCCTGTTTTAAAAGGTGCCCTGGAAGGGGTGGAGATCGCGGTTGGTGAAGAAGGTGCAGTAGCGTGTGCTACCGCGCCGGGTGTAGAACGGGTGATGAGCGCGCTCGTCGGTTTTGCTGGTGTGGCGCCGACTCTTCAGGCTATTCGAAGCGGGATCGATGTGGCCCTTGCCAACAAAGAAGTGCTCGTTGCTGCAGGCGAGATCGTCATGAAGGAAGTCGCGTACAGAGGCGTTAGACTTCTCCCGGTCGACAGTGAGCATGCGGCGCTTTTTCAGGTGCTTTTGAACACCCCGCGTGAGGAAGTCGAACGCGTCGTCCTTACCGCCTCAGGCGGGGCGCTGCGCGACAAGAGCCGTGACGATCTAAAACACGTCCGCGTGCAAGATGCACTCAAACACCCGAACTGGAAAATGGGGAATAAACTGACCATCGATTCGGCCACGATGATGAATAAAGGTTTGGAAGTGATCGAAGCGCACTGGCTTTTTTCTCTCCCCTTCGATGCGATCGATGTCATGCTTCATGATGAAAGTATTGTACATTGTATGGTAGAATTAATCGATGGCCATTTCATTGCTGAAATGGCACCGGTAGATATGCGTCTTCCGATCCAGTATGCGCTCACCTACCCCGAACGCGTGCGCTTTGCGCCAAAGCGGCTCAACTGGCTGGAAATCCACAAACTATCCTTTCGCCCAGTCGATTTTAACCGTTATCCGGCGCTCAAGCTGGCTTATGAAGCAGGGCGCCTGGGCCGGTCGTACCCGGCGGTCTTAAATGCCGCCAATGAGGTGGCAGTGAGACTTGTACTCAGTGAGAAGATCCCCTTTTTTGCCATCGAGCCGATTGTGGAAAATGTACTCAGTCGTCACCAGGTATGTCAACTAGATTCGCTGGAGACGATTCGTGAAGTCGATCAGTGGGCGAGGCGTGCAGCGGAAGAAGAAGCGCAAAAATGGGCCGGTAGCTTCGAGAATAGGATGTAGTCTTCAACAGGACGTAGTCTTAAAATAGGGTGTATCCTTAAAGAGGTAGTCTTCAATAGGGTGAAATTTAAATCCATCCGATGATGTGACTCGGATGCGATGTTGAAAGGAGCTCTCTGCCATGAGCGTCACGTTAAATACAGTGATCGCCTTTATCGTAGTCTTTGGTCTCCTCGTTTTTGTACACGAATTTGGACATTACTGGATGGCGCGCCGTGCCGGCATACTGGCGCGAGAATTTGCCATCGGCTTTGGCCCCAAACTTTTTTCCTTTAAACGCAGTGAGACGCTCTGGACGATCCGCCTGCTCCCGCTCGGTGGGTATGTGCGTATGGCGGGCGAAGACGGCGAGAGTCAGACGATCCAGAGCGGGACACAGGTTCGTCTTCTGTTTGATCAGGATGAACGCGTGACCGATATCATCCTGGATAGCGAGAGCCGTCCCGGCGAAGGAGAAGCGGTCATCGTCGAAAAGGCGGATCTGGAAGATGGGCTCTGGATCGAAGTTTTGCCGCACGAGGAGGCGGCGCTCAAGGCACCAGATGGGGCAGAAGAGAGTGAGGAAAACCGTGCGCGCGTTCGCTATCGGGTTTTTCCACAGGCGAACATCATTCAGCACGGGGATGCCATGCAAATCGCGCCACGCGACCGTCAATTCGGCTCCAAGACGATCATGCAGCGTTTTCTTACACTCTTAGCCGGACCGCTTGCCAATATCCTGCTCAGCATGGTGCTCTTTACCGTGCTTGCTGCCATGAACGGTGTACAGACGTACGAACCGGTGGTCGGTTCGGTCGTCAGTGGTATGCCGGCTGAGCTGGCCGGATTAAAGGCAGGGGATAAGATTGTTTCTTTAAATGGGAAATCGGTCAACTCCTGGGTGGAACTGCAGAGTCTTGTTGCCGGACATCCCGGTCAGACCTTAAAACTCGTCATCGAACGGGATGGTGCCCAGTATACGATCGATGTGACTGCGGAACGCGCTTTTTACGTCTCTTTCGTATCGGATACGAATCAAATTGAATTGGTGCCGGGCGATGAGGTCGTGGCGATAGGCGGTGAACGTTTAACGTCTCTTACGCAAGCAGAAAAGCTTCTTGCGGAGCTTGGTGGGCAGACGATCACCCTTTCCGTTGTGCGTGCGCAGGGGGACGCACCGGTCATCAAAGACATTCGCTATGATTTAAAAGGGCATACGCTCACACTCACAGAAGAAGGGCGGATCGGTATCACGCAGCTCCGGGATTATTCGATCGGATCGATCATACTCAGTGGGCCCAAGGAGACGATGCTCTGGATCGAACGGATATTCGTTTCACTGGGATCGCTCTTTACATCGAGCCACCCACTGGATCAGGTCGGTGGACCGGTCGCCATTTTCAAACTGACCGGTGATGCGGCCGGACGGGGGCTGTCGACCCTCATTCTCTGGACGGCGCTTCTCAGTGTTAACCTGGGGATTATCAATGCGCTTCCGTTTCCTGCGCTAGACGGCGGTCGGATGCTCTTTCTTTTGATCGAAGCGTTGCGCGGCCGACCGATCGACCAGTCGAAAGAAGGTTTTGTACACCTGATCGGCTTTGCTCTCCTTATTTTGCTGATTATCGTCGTGACCTGGAACGATATTCAAAAGTTATTTTAGTTTCAATACAATCCATCATGTAAAGGAGAGGGTTTTTCATGTACACGCGGGAGATGACACGGTCGATCCAGGTCGGCGGGGTACAGATCGGCGGTTCCAAACATGTAGTCATTCAATCGATGACCAATACAGATACGCGTGATGTGGAAGCGACGCTCAAACAAATCGAAGCGCTCAAAGATGCAGGCTGCCAGATCGTTCGGCTGGCCGTGGTGAATGAAGATGCTGCGCATGCGCTAAAAAGTATCAAAGCACGCTCGCCGCTCCCGATCGTCGCCGACATTCATTTTGATTACCGGCTGGCCTTAAAAGCACTGGAAGCAGGCGTCGATAAGATTCGCATCAATCCCGGCAATATCGGCTCCAAAGAAAAGGTAAAAGCGGTTGTCGAGGCGTGTCGAGAGCGTGGTGTCCCGATCCGTATCGGTGTCAACTCCGGCTCCGTGGAACGCAGACTCTTAGAAAAATACGGGTATCCGACCGCGGATGCGCTCGTAGAAAGCGCGATGGGGCATATAGAGATTTTAGAAGACCTCGGTTTTTATGACATAGCCGTTTCGCTCAAGTCTACGGATGTCCCGACGATGATTGAAGCGTACACCAAAATGGCCGGGCTCCGCCCGTATCCGCTTCACGTCGGGGTGACCGAAGCAGGTACGGCTTTTAGCGGTGGTATTAAGTCTGCGGTCGGGATCGGTTCGGTTCTGTCGCGAGGGATCGGGGATACGATTCGCGTTTCTTTAGCGGCGGATCCGGTAGAAGAAATTAAAGTCGCCAAAAATATTTTAAAAAGTTTAGGCATCGCCGCCAGCGATCCGATCGTTGTCGCCTGTCCTTCTTGCGGCCGGGTCGCGATCGACTTGATCGGGCTTGCGAACCGTGTGGAAGAAGCGACGAGCCACTTAAAGCACCCCTGGAAGATTGCCGTGATGGGTTGCGCAGTGAATGGTCCGGGAGAGGCGCGGGAAGCCGATATCGGTATTGCTGGCGGTCACGGTGAAGGCCTCATTTTCAAGCATGGTAAAATATTGAAAAAAGTTCCTGAAAATCAGCTGTTTGACGCACTCATGGAAGAGATTTATGCCATGGAAAAAGAACGTCTCGAACAGAAAGCGCAAGAAAAAGAACCCGTGCACGTCTCCCAAGCGTCGCTCTTTGATGGACACGACCGGGCGACGAATGATCGGATCGCGCCCCATGGGAAACAAGGATGATCTTTTAGGATGAAACGGTGCAACCTATTTCAGGCTAGGATAGTAGGTTAGGTGCAGGATGGAGGCGACCCTTTAGACGATGAGACAGTCCCAAGCGTTTATTCCGACCATGCGAGAAGTACCCAGAGATGCAGACGTGGTAAGTCATCAGCTCCTTTTACGGGCCGGATACATCCGTCAGCTTTCTTCCGGTGTATACAGTTATCTTCCGCTTGCCTATCGCGTGCTGAATAAAATTATGCGTATTGTGCAGGAAGAAATGGATGCGATCGGTGGACAAGCCGTGCTCCTTCCCGCTCTGCAGCCGCAAGAACTCTGGCAGGCGACGGGCCGCTGGGATGACTACGGGCCGCTCATGATGAAGTTAAAAGATCGGCACGAACGACTTTTTGCCCTCGGCCCGACGCATGAAGAAGTGATCACCGCGCTCGTACGCGACGAGGTTAAGACGTACAAACGCCTGCCGCTCATTCTTTATCAAATTCAAACAAAATATCGCGACGAATACCGTCCGCGCTTCGGTCTCTTGCGAGGTAGAGAGTTCATCATGAAAGATGCCTACTCCTTCGACCGCGATGAAGAAGGGCTGGATCAAAGTTACTGGGCGATGTATCATGCCTACGAGCGTATCTTTCAACGGCTGGGCTTAAGTTTTCGCGCTGTAGAGGCAGATTCTGGAGCGATCGGCGGTTCGCACAATCACGAGTTCATGGTTCTATCTTCGGTTGGCGAAGATACGATCGCCTACTGCAGTGCCTGTGATTATGCGGCGAACGTCGAACGATGTGAAGTCTCTCCGCCTAAGCCGGATACGGTGATACGGGATGATGTGCTGGATGCGGAAGAGCTTCCGCCACGAAAGGAAGTACCAACTCCGGGCATTCGCACCGTCGCCGAGCAGGCCCGCATGCTGGGTCTTAAGGAAGCGGATATCATTAAAAATGTAGTCGTCATGGCCGATGGTGAGCCGGTGCTCGTGCTCATTCGCGGCGACCATCAGATGAATGAAGTCAAAGTGAAAAACGTACTTGGTGCAAGGCAGGTAGAGATGGCGAGTGAAGAAGATATTCGCCGTCTGTTCCAGACGTCTCCAGGGTTTGTCGGCCCGATCGGCATAACCGGGATTAAAATTATTGCCGACTGGGCCATCTCCACCATGCGCAGAGCTTCGACGGGCGCAAACCGTGACGACTGGCATTACATTGAAGTCAACCCCGAGCGCGATTTTAAGGTCGATCTCTATGCCGATTTACGCGTGGCCATGCACGGCGACCGCTGCCCGCGCTGCGATGCACCGCTCCAGTTTACACAGGGGATCGAAGTCGGTCACGTCTTCAAACTGGGTAGCAAATATTCGCGAGCGCTTGGTGCAACGTATCTGGATGAAGAAGGTATAGCGCGGGAGATGATAATGGGATCGTACGGCATCGGTATTTCCCGGGTAATGCAGGCGGCGATCGAACAGTCGCACGATGCCGAGGGGATCATCTGGCCGATGGCTATTGCCCCCTTTGAGGTGCATCTCATCGTCGCTTCCGAGCAGGACGAAGGGCAGCGTTCTCTCGGTGAGGCGCTTTATGCGGAGCTTAGAGACTCTGGATGGGAAGTGTTGTATGACGATCGCAGTGAGCGCGCCGGCGTGAAGTTTAAAGATGCCGATCTCATCGGCATTCCGCTCAGGGTCGTCGTCGGTAAAGATAGTGCGCAGGGACTTTTTGAAATAAAGGTTAGAAAAACAGGGCAGACGTATAAAGTGTCACGGAATGAATTGGAGCCACTGTTACGTAACCTCAAACATGATGTATCTGCACTTGTCGCGGATGAAGACTGAATGTGCATTAATAAAACGGTATGATCGTATAGGTAAAGGAGCGGGGCAGGATGAGCGAAATTCGCGAGCTTCATGATCCGCTGCGCGCGCTTGTTTCGCGTATTCCTCCCGATGATGCAGATGCTTATGCGGCGCTCCGGCATCTCACGCTTGAGCGACTGCTGGTCGAACCGGAGGCGCGCCGCTGGGTTTTTGCATTCACAGCGTCCGGGCTTTTTCAAGTGTTGCCCTTTTTACGCTGGGAAGAAAAGGTGCGAACAGTTTACGAAGCGCATGCGGGCGGTCCGATTCATACAGAGATGCACTTAAGTCTGGCCTTACCAGAGCCTCCGGCGTTGGAAGAGGTCATCGGGCACTACTGGCCCGGCTTTTTGCACTGGCTTAAAGTTCATGAACCACAACTTCTGGCCATGCTCGACGAGAAACCGCCGCGCCTTACGGATGGCCGCCTCGTGATCGGTGTCCGACACGACGATGCGCTCAAATTTTTAAATGCGCTTCATGCGAACGCGCGCATGGAAACCTTCTGGAAACGTTATGGAGCAGGCCTGATATTGCCTCCGTTTACGTATGTCCCCGAGCTTGACCGAGAGGCGCTCGACATCATCAAAACGAGCGTTCAGGAAGAAGCGGTTGCCCCCTTTATCGATGAACTCATGCTCGAGCATCCGAACGATTCACGATCGAAAAAGGATGATGCCGGCAGTCACAACGGGACTGCCGACGGGAGCGTCATTTTAGGTAAAGCGGTTACCGGAGAAACGGTCCCCTTAAGCCACATTCAGGATCCCACCCCGCGCGCCGTGATCGCCGGTCGCGTGTTCGCGAAAGATGTGCGAGAACTTAAAAACGGCGGGACGCTTTTTATGCTGAAGCTCACCGATGATGAAGACGCGCTCGGCGTAAAAGTGTTTGCGAGAAGCGATGTGGAAAAAGAAGCGCTTTCCAAGGTCGCGATCGGTGACTGGCTCAAAGTGCGCGGGTCGGTGCAGGAAGATGCCTTTGAGCGGGAAAACGTCATGGTAGCACAAGATATAAGCCGTCTCATCGTCCCCGAGCGCACGGATACCGCGCCTAACAAACGGGTTGAGCTACATCTTCATACGACGATGAGCGCCATGGATGCACCACTTGCACCGGCGGCGGCGGTAAAACGGGCTCATGCCTACGGTCATGAAGCGGTCGCCATCACCGATCACGGTGTGGCGCAGGCTTTTCCCGAAGCGTACGAAGCCGGAAAAACATTCGGGGTCAAAGTCATTTTCGGCATGGAAGCGTATATCGTCGACGATGGCGTAGGAATGATCCACCTTCCCCGACGCGGGAGGCGTCTAGAAACCGATACGTACGTAGTCTTTGATGTCGAGACGACGGGGCTTTCGCAGGATACGGATACGATCATTGAAATCGGTGCGGTCAAATTAAAAGAAGGAAAAATCGTCGATCGTTTTCAAAGCTTTGCCCACTACGCGGAGCCACTTCCTGCAAAAATCGTGGCGCTCACTGGCATCACCGATCAGATGTTAAAAGATGCACCACCCCTTCCGGAGGTCCTTCAATCGTTTGTCGCGTTTGTAGGCGAGGCCACATTGGTCGCGCACAATGCGCGATTTGATATAGGCTTTTTAAATGTCTCTCTCGACCGTGCCGGGTTAAAGCCTCTGCACCTACCGGTCATCGATACGCTGGAAGTTGCCCGTGCGCTCCTTACGGAACTTAAAAACCACAGGCTGGATACACTCGCCAAACATTTTTCCGTCACCCTCACCCAGCATCACCGGGCCGACCACGATGCGGAGGCGACGGGGAAGATTTTTACCCATATGCTCCGCTTACTTGCGGAACGGGGGCTCTTGACACAGGATGATCTCGCTACGTTTACCGGTGGCGATCGCCATATGCGATCGCGGCCGTTTCATGCGACGCTCCTCGTCAAAAGTGAGGAAGGCCTTAAAAATTTATACCGTTTGATTACGATCTCGCATCTCGAAACGTTTTATCGCGAGCCGCGCATTTTAAAAAGCGTGCTAGCCGAACACCGCCACGGACTTTTGATCGGCAGTGCTTGCGATGAAGGTGAAGTGTTTGAAACGGCGCTCAATAAGACGGAACAAGATTTAGAGCGGGTCATGCATTTTTATGATTATATCGAGCTTTTGCCACCAGATATATACGAGCCGCTCATTCATCGCGGTGTCGCTCCGGATATGAAAGCTATCGAACGCGCTTTCAAAAAAATCATCGCGACCGCCAAACGATTAGGAAAGCCCGTCGTGGCAACGGGTAATGTGCACCATCTCGATCCGCAGGATAAAATTTACCGGGAGATTCTTCTACGGGCCCAAAACGGGATGCCCGCGCGCGATCCGGCGACGCTCCCTTCCCAGCATTTCCGTACAACCGAAGAGATGCTTGCGAGTTTTTCTTTTCTGGAACGCGCTGTGGCGGAAGAGATCGTGATTCATAACCCCTGCTCCATCGCCCGCGAGATTCCTTCTTTAAAGCCGTTTCCAGATGGCCTCTTTACCCCGGTGATCGAAGGGGCCGAGGAAGAGGTGCGTCGGCTTGCAGAAAACCGGGCCCGGGACATATACGGCGAAGTCCTTCCCCCTCTGGTGGCAGAACGTCTGGAGCGGGAACTTACGAGCATTATCGGGAATGGGTTTGCCGTCATCTACCTGATTGCCCAGAAGCTCGTCAAACGATCCCTCGATGACGGGTATCTCGTCGGTTCGCGCGGTTCCGTCGGCTCTTCATTCGTGGCGACGATGCTTGGTATTACCGAAGTGAACCCGCTCCCGCCGCATTACGTCTGCCCGAGCTGTCATTATACCGAGTTTGTCCAAGGCGGTTCCGTCGGAAGCGGCTTTGATCTTCCCGAAAAAACGTGCCCGCAGTGTAGCGCGCCCCTTCATCGCGATGGCCACGATATCCCTTTCGAGACGTTTATGGGGTTTGAAGGGGATAAAGTGCCGGATATCGATCTTAATTTTTCCGGAGAATACCAACCCCGCGCGCATAAGTATACGGAGGAACTCTTCGGAAAAGGCTATGTGTTTCGCGCCGGAACGATTTCCACGGTTGCGGAAAAAACGGCCTTTGGATTTGTCCGTAAATATCTAGAAGAAACCGGACGGACGGTAAGAAAGGTCGAGATGGAACGTCTGGCGCTCGGTGCGGCCGGTGCGAAACGCACGACCGGGCAGCACCCGGGAGGACTCATGGTCGTTCCGCAGCATCTCGACGTGCACGATTTTACACCGATTCAGCGTCCTGCCGATGATCCGAATTCGGAGACGACGACGACCCATTTTGACTATCATGCCATCAGTGGGCGACTGCTTAAACTCGATATACTTGGCCACGATGATCCGACAGTGCTCAGGATGCTCGAAGATCTATCTGGAATCGACCCTCGCACGCTGCCGCCGACCGACCCGAAGGTGATGCGCCTCTTTCAAGGGACGGACGTACTGGGTGAGAATCTCGGCCTGGAAGCAATCGATGTGCGCACGGGGACGCTAGGGATCCCCGAATTCGGTACGCGGTTTGTGCGGGGCATGCTGGAAGAAACAAGGCCCAAGACGTTTGCTGAATTGGTGCAAATATCGGGTCTATCCCACGGGACAGACGTCTGGCTGGGCAATGCGCAAGAAGTCATTCAAAGCGGACAGGCTGAATTAAAAGATGTCATCGGTTGTCGGGACGATATTATGGTATATCTGATCTATAAGGGCCTTCCGCCCAAAGATGCTTTCCGTATTATGGAAAGCGTTCGTAAGGGGAAGGGCTTAAAACCCGAAGATGAAGCGTTGATGCGCGCGCACCATGTTCCGGAATGGTATCTCACGTCGTGCAAAAAAATAAAATACATGTTCCCGAAAGCCCATGCCGTCGCCTATGTGCTCATGGCGCTCCGCATTGCTTATTTTAAAGTGTACCGGCCGCTCGAGTTTTACGCGACGTATTTTTCGGTGCGCGCCGATGATTTTGATTTGGGACTCATCGGTGCCGGGGAAAGTGCCGTGCTCCGGGCGATTCGAGAGATTCATCAAAAAGGGAATGAAGCGACAGCAAAGGAAAAAGCGCTGCTGACGGTGTTGGAAGTTGCTTATGAATTTTATCGACGCGGATTTCACTTTTTATCGATCGATCTGTATCGGTCTTTTGCCGATCGGTTTTTAATTCAGGATGGTGCTCTCCTTCCGCCTTTTACAGCGCTTTCCGGCCTGGGTCAGGCGGCAGCGGAAAGCATCGCTCGTGCCCGCGAGCAGGGCCCCTTTTTGTCCATCCAGGATTTTGCGGAAAGAACCCGCGTCACGCGCACGATGATCGAGTCTTTGCGCACGCTCGGTGTGTTCGGCGATCTCCCAGAAGAAAACCAGATGTCGCTCTTTGATTTTGCATAAAAAGGAGCAGTTGCATTGAAGGGCTGGAGCTGGGATACCCCATTGCTTATCTTTGTTGGATTGGCTGTGTTGGGCTGGCTTGGCCGGAACCATGCTCTGGCCATTGCAGCCCTCCTTTTGATTGTGATTCGCTTTTTGTCCAATCATATGCTTTTTAACTTCATCGAACGTTATGGTGTCGATCTGGCGATCACCCTTTTAATCGTTGCTGTGATGGCCCCTTTGGCTTCAGGGAAGGTGTCGGTTCAGACGATCAGTGAATTGTTTCGACGTCCCACCCTGCTACTCGCGGTGATGGTCGGTGCACTGACCAGTTGGATTGCCAGTAGAGGCGTAGGCTTGATGAAAGCTGAACCGCTGGTTGTTTTTGGCTTATTGATCGGGTCCATCTTGGGCGTTGCTTTTTTTCGCGGTGTACCCGTCGGTCCACTGATCGCCGCCGGTCTTTTAGCACTTTTGCTCGCCTTTCTGCAGATGGTTGGTTTGCTGCGTTAATCTGTTGTAGTTTTTATTGTGATTTTGGAAAAAATTTATGGCGTAGGAAAATTGTTTTCACAATAATTTAGCTTAAACAGAGATGGGTTCTCATCACTGAGTCAGTTAGGATCTTTGTTCATGAAAGAAAAATAACAAGATACACATGGGATTCTTTTTTAACAGAAAGAATATCCGTGTTTTTTATGTCCTTTTTTAAATCGACACATCATCCATTTCGCAATGAACAACCCTGTCATTATGTTTGACGCATTCCGTTTGCTAAAAGCGAATGATCAATTATATAATCAAGTTAAATAACCTAGTGACGTCTCTGCTGATGTTTATGGGGTAGGGAGGAAAAATATTTTGGCACTTTTATTGAAGATGCTTAAACCTGACCGTTTTTGGATTGTTCTCATCGTCTTTCTAACCTTAAGTGCGACGATGATGGAGCTTCTCCTTCCGACACTTCTGGCGACGATTGTCGATCAAGGGATTGTACGCGGTGATATTCCTTATATCTTAAAAATAGGTGCATGGATGCTTGGGATTACCATACTGGAACTCATTTTCTCGGTCTTCTCTGGCTTACTCTCGTCGCGAGTGGCAGCGAAGTTTGGTCAGACTCTAAGAACACGCCTTTTTCACCACGTCCTCACCTTGCCTCAACAAGATCTTCAAGTGTTTGGCACATCGACGTTAATCACAAGAGCGACGAACGATATGACGCAAGTTCAGCAAATGCTCTTGATGAGCCTCAGGATGATGGTCCGAGCACCGCTGATGGCGGTGGGCGGTGTGATCATGGCGATCAGCATGGACCGTTCGTTATCACTTGTGTTACTCGGTACGTTGCCACTGCTTATGATCGTGATTGTGTGGATCTTGAGACGCGCCCTTCCACTTTTTAAAAAGATGCAGGAACGTTTGGATGGTCTGAATCGAATTGTGCGGCAGTATTTAAGCGGTGTGCGGGTCATTCGTGCGTTTGCTCGTGAAAAAGATGAGAAAAAAGCAATTGATGCCATGAGCGAGAAAGTTATGAAGACGTCGATTCAAGTGAGTATCCTCATGGCAACCATGTCTCCACTGATGATGCTCATTATGAACGTCTCAATGGTAGCGATTTTATGGGTTGGAGCGGTTCGCATCTCATCGGGTGCACTTCAGGTTGGCGCTTTGATGGCTTTTATCCAGTATGCGATGCTGATCCTTGGAGCGCTGATGATGATGACGATGATCGTCTTTATGTTGCCGCGAGCCAGTGTCTCAATGGGCCGCATTGCAGAAGTTTTGTCTTATCGTCCGACGATGTCAGAACCAGTGTCTTTATCACCGTCCCTACCGTCGGAGTCCACGCATCCCACACCAACTGTCGTGTTTGAATACGCACAGCCGGAAGATAAGGTATATCGTTTTCGTTTTGAGTCTGTTACGTTTCGCTATCCTGGTGCGGAACGGGCTGTTTTAGAAGATGTGAGTTTTTCGATTGAACCGGGACAGGTCACGGCAATCATTGGTGGAACGGGATCAGGTAAATCAACACTTCTTCACCTTCTCCTTCGCTTTTATGAAGTGACGCATGGACGGATTACGTTGAACGATCAAGATATACGTGAGATACCATTGGAACGGTTGCGTTCTTTAATCGGCTATGTGCCACAGCAAACATTTTTATTTTCAGGGACAATTTTTGAAAATATCGCTGCTGGTTATAAGGACGCAACGCGGGAATCCGTTGAGAAGGCAGCAGAGGTTGCGCAAGCTGATGCTTTTATCCGAACGTTACCCGATGGGTATGATACGTATGTCGAACGTGGAGGGAAAAATTTTTCGGGTGGTCAGAAACAACGTTTAGCGATTGCTCGGGCCATTGTTCGACCGGCTGCACTGTATATGTTTGATGACAGTTTTTCTGCTCTCGATTATCGCACGGATCTTGCGCTCCGGCAGGCATTAAAAACTTATTTAAAACATAAAACGCAGCTTTGGGTCGCTCAGCGCACGAGTACAATCCGTGAGGCGGACCAAATCATCGTTTTAGAACATGGACGTGTCGCTGGTATCGGGCGGCATGAAAGTCTTCTGCAAACATCTTCTGTGTATCGAGAAATTGTACAGAGCCAAACAAGTGTCTCGTCCGCTTAACGCGTCAACATGTGCTTGATCGGAAAGGAAAAGGTGATATACGTGGCTGAAGAAAAAGGACATATCCGCCGTGCACCAGGCACCTTCAATGAAACAGAAGAAAAAGGTGCAGGCATGTCGCGCCCAGGCTTTGGCGGGCCTCGACCGGGCGGGCCACCTGTCGGTGGGGGGATGTCGATGATGCGTCCTCCAGAGAAAGCGAAAGACTTTCGGGGTACGTTAAGACGACTGCTCGGTTATCTAAAACCGTATCGTCTAAGGCTTACTTTGGTATTTCTATTTGCTATATTAGGGACCGTTTTTTCGATTATAGCCCCTAAATTGATTGGTAATATCACGACGATTTTGTTTCAAGGCATGGTTGCGATGCAAAAAGGTGAGGCGGCACCATGGGATATGAGTGGTATCGGGCGCATTCTTATGATTTTACTCGGACTGTATGTTTTTTCTTCGCTCTTTACGTATTTACAACAATTCTTACTGGCAGGTATGTCTCAAAAAATCGTTTATCGCTTACGTCAACGCCTTTCCAGTAAGCTGGAACGTTTGCCGATGGAACGTTTTGACCGGCATCCCCATGGGGATCTTTTATCGCGCATGGTCAACGATTTGGATAACGTTGCGACAACGTTTCAACAGAGTCTTGTACAAATGGTGGTGGCCCTGACATCCCTTCTGGGTATGCTGGTCATGATGCTTTGGATTTCACCGACGTTAACGCTCGTTGCGCTCATCACGCTGCCGCTTAGTTTTTTTGCGATTCGCCAGATCGCGCCACGCGCGCAAGCATTTTTTGTGTCTCAACAACGCGCGCTCGGTCTGTTAAATGCAACCATTGAAGAGTCTTTTTCCGGATTAACGGTGGTTCGGGCTTTTGGCTTGGAAAAACAACGAGAAGAAGCATTCTCTGAACAAAATGAAGCGCTTTATCAATCTGGTTTTCGAGCGCAGTTCATCTCCGGTCTCATCTGGCCGGTGATGACGCTGGTAACGAACCTTGGGTATGTCCTCATCGCTGTGGTCGGCGCGCTTTTTGTGGCCAGTGGGCGTCTTTTGATTGGGGATGTGCAAGCGTTTATACAGTATGCGCGGCAGTTTAACCAACCCATTACGCAAACAGCGAATATCGCCAACGTCATTCAATCGACGGTCGCTTCAGCGGAGCGCGTGTTTGAATTTCTCGATTTTCCGGAAGAAGCAGCGGATGAATTAACAGCTCCTCCTTTTAAGCGTGTACGTGGTGAAGTCATCTTTGACCAAGTGGCGTTTCGCTATGAGGCGGATCGACCGCTTATTGAAAATCTCAGTTTTGTGGCGCAGCCCGGCGAGCGGGTAGCCATTGTCGGGCCGACCGGAGCAGGCAAGACAACGCTCGTCAATCTACTCATGCGCTTTTATGATGTACAGTCCGGACGCATTCTTTTGGATCGAATGGATCTTCGCGCCTACCCGCGGGATTTTTTGCGCCGGCAGTTTGCCATGGTGCTTCAGGATACATGGCTTTTTGAAGGGACGATTCGTGACAATATCGCTTACGGCAAACCCGAAGCGACGATGGAAGAGGTGATCGCCGCAGCCAAGGCAGCCCGAGCGCACGATTTTATTCAAACGTTACCGAGCGGGTATGAGACGAAAATCGATGAAGAAGGGATGAGTCTTTCCAGCGGTGAGCGCCAGCTTTTGACCATTGCCCGTGCCCTTCTCGTCGATCCACCGGTTCTTATCTTTGACGAAGCGACATCCAGCGTCGATACCCGAACGGAGCGTATGGTCCAAGAGGCTCTGGCCCACCTTATGGAAGGACGGACAAGTTTTATTATTGCCCATCGCTTGTCAACGATTGAGTCTGCGGATACGATTCTGGTCATGAACGAAGGAAAGATCGTCGAACAGGGAACGCACCGCGAACTCATAGAGAAAAATGGTTTTTATGCGCGCTTATATCTAAGCCAGTTTCAGTCCGAAACGGTGGAAGCAAGCTAAAGAGAGATTTCACGATGACCTGATCGTTAACGCGCGATCAGGTCATGCATTTTTATATGATCTGTGAACAACTTGTGAATCGTTTTGATGGTTATGACAATTTGTTGAATATGAGAGAAAAACCCTATACGAAGGACATAGAATATTGTATAGTAAAGGTGAGGGAAGAACAAACCCTCAGATGTGAAATGAATCACAAATATGTCTAGGTGTATACCCAGCTAGTTTCCACGCCATTTGAGGTATGGGTCAGCACTTGGACAATCAAAGGAAGAAAGGATGAGAAGGATGAAAAGATTTTGGCAGGAACATCAAGCGGGCGCAGCGATCGTGTTCATCTTGCGGCTGTATCTGGGGTACGCGTGGCTTATGGCAGGATTAGAAAAGGTAAGCGGGTTTGATGCGACCGGATTTTTAAAACATGCTTTGACCTTAACGGGCGGTGATCATCCCGCTGTACAGGGCTGGTGGGCAGCGTTTTTGGAGCACGTTGCACTTCCGGCTGTTCCACTTATTAACGTACTCATTCCCATCGGGGAGATTTTGATCGGACTGGGCCTCATGTTAGGCGGGCTGACGCTTACCGCTGCCTTTTTTGGCATGGTGATGAATTTTTCCTTTCTGTTAAGTGGTACGGTCAGCACCAACCCGCAGATGATCATCCTCGCTTTACTCATCATGCTCGCTGCTGATAACGCGGGGAGGATCGGTCTGGATCGGTGGATTCGACCGTATCTTAAAAAGTTTTTTCAGCAAAAAAAACACGCCTCGGCATAAGTGCCTGAGTGGGTGTGCGTTAAGCCAGCATACAGATTGTATATATTAAATATGATGTAAGTGTCAAAGTGAAGTGCGTTACGAACGATCATTGTATACGATGATCATACTGACCCGGCGGCAGGTAGCGGAACCTGCCGCTTTTTATCGTGTTGCAGGGGCTCCTGTTTTTTGTGATCTTCATCGCATAAAGCTGCCTGCCTTTGTTTGTAAGCCGTACATGTTCGTGACAGAGCGTCAAATGGAGTTTTTGATGATTGATTGACAACCGCTTTAAATTGGATATATATTTAGTACAGCGTTTATTTTGGTTTTTTGGGTGATGGTTTCCCAATACATTCTATGGCAGAAAGGCAGAATAAGCATGAAAGTAGGGTTGGCTTTAGGTGGCGGGGCAATACGCGGGCTTGCACATATTGGCGTGTTAAAAGTAATTAAGAAACATCAAATTCCGATAGATTTTATCGTCGGTACCAGCATGGGCGGTGCAATTGGAGGATTGGTTGCCGCCGGTATTGACATCGAGGAAATCGAGGAATTTGTTCTGAACACCCCTTCTTATCGGTTTGTAGATATCGGATTTCACAAGAACGGGATCTTTGCCGGAAATAAAATATATGCCATGTTGATTCATTTTTTGGAACAAAAAGGGTTTGGTGACATTCGCATCGAGGATCTGAAAATACCGTTTCGGGCGGTATCGGTTGATCTGATGAAGGGAAATGTTTTTGTTTTTGAAGAAGGGAGCCTTGTTTTAGCCATTCGGGCCACCACATCGGTTCCGGGTATTTTCTCTCCCGTTCATTATCAGGGCAAAGTGTTGGTGGACGGGGGGGTTTTGAATAACCTTCCGGCCGACCTGGTGCGCGAGGCGGGAATGAATGTGGTCCTTGCCGTGGATGTCGAAAGAGAGCATGAAGAACAGGAACCGCGCAATCTTTTCGAAGTGGTCTACCGTTCTTTTACGATTATGACCACGGTTCAACGCCGCACCAATCTCAGGTATGCGGATGTGGTGTTTCGGCCGGAGGTGGGGCATATTTTCGCCTTCGACATCAGCAGAACGAGGGAGTGTATTGAAGCGGGAGAACGAGAAGCCCAAAACAGGATTCATGAAGTGATAGCGCTGTTAAACTAAAAACGAAAAACTGGACTAAATGGCAGGCGAAAGGAAAAGCGCTCCACCGCTCGAGGTATTAAACATGGCAGGCGTCGATATGCGTTCTAAGGAGCCGATTCTCGCGGCGCTGGAACTTTTTGAAAAGAAGTTGGCTCAACTGGAGACGATGATGAAGTCAATGACAGACGCAGTATAGAAATATTTTCAAGCAAATTGATTGTCTTGATAACATCTCATGCGATGGCAGGAACACAAACCTGCCCTTTTTTATTTGCCTTAACTTCCCTATGCTTCGATGATATAAGTAAAATTTTTGATCCCATGCTGATCTTAATCTGAGTGAGCAAGCCCGTACTGTTTAATTTTTCTATATATCGTAGCGCGTGAACGGTTCAGTTGTCGTGCTACCTCGCTAATATTTCCAGCGGTCTTTTGAATCCAGTACTGCAAAAGCCTTTTTTCTTCTAATTGTAGCGGGTCGAGTAAAGGGTCAGACATCTGAGTATTTTGTACATGCTTCTTTTTTTCTATCGCACTTTTAAGGTGTTCTGGCAAATCTTGGATTTCGATGATATGGTTAGCGGAAAAAATGACAGCATGTTCAATCGTATTTTGAAGTTCTCGAATATTACCCGGCCAGGGGTAAGATTGAAAAAATTGTTTAACGTCTACTGAGAAATCATGAATAGGCTTTCCGTACTGTTGGCTAAAACGTTCTAAGAAATAGTAAGCCAATTCCATTAAATCGCTGTCTCGCTCACGTAAAGGCGGGAGTGCAAGCTCAACAACATTGAGACGATAAAACAAATCGAGTCGAAAAAAACCTTTCTCAACGAGTTCTGTAAGTTTTTGATGCGTCGCTGCAACAACACGTACGTCAATGGATATATTTTGTGACGCCCCAAGGCGTACAATCTCTTTTTCTTGTAGAACGCGTAAAAGATAAACTTGCACATCCAATGGCATATCACCAATTTCATCAAGGAAGATCGTACCACCCTGCGCTTCTTCAAATTTACCTTTTTTGCCGCGGTGATGGGCCCCTGTAAATGCATAAGGTGCATAACCGAACAGTTCACTGGCAATTAATTCTTTAGGAATTGAGGCAATATTGACAGCAATAAACGGCTTATGCCGCCGAGTGCTGGTCTCGTGAATGGCTCGGGCAAATAGTTCTTTACCAGAACCGCTTTCTCCAGTGAGTAAAACAGGAACATCTGTGGAGGCGACTGTCTGAGCTCGACTGATGATGTCTTTAATTTGTGGCGAGTGGCCAATGATGTTGGACCACGGTTTTTCACGATGGTTCCTATCTAGTTGAAAATCCTGATACAGCGATCCTTCCATCTTTCGTATAAGGATCAGATATCCGATGCGTTCATTTTTCATCACAATAGACTTGACGAGTAATTCAATCTGGAATTCTTTTAGCTTGATGCTTTTTTCTTCCTGGGGATCTTCTAGATATAACTCAAGCAATCTTTGTTGTATTTGTTTAAAAGGCAATGGATTGTATTTTTCATGCATGATGTCTTGAGCGTTCTGGTTAAATGTAATCAGTTGAAAAGATTTATCTAGTACCCAAATCGTTTCCTTAGGCCAACGTCTTTTGGCTTTCAAGAAAACCTCTATAATATGAGCACGGTAAGCGTTAGAAAGACGTAAATATTCTTTTTGTATTGAGACTGAGATCATTTGTGCCGTGCTTAAAGTATGAGGTTGAGCATATTCGTATGGTGCGGTTAAATCGATGATGCCCAAGATGTCACCGGTTAAAGGATCTTTTACGGGGGCTGCCGAGCACACCCAATCATGAGCCCCTTGTGCAAAATGCTCATAGCTGAATACCTGTAAGGCTTCCTTAATATGGAGCGCTGTACCGATGGCATTGGTGCCGACAGACGCTTCACTCCAATCTGCCCCGAGTGTAAAAGCCATTTTTTCAGCTTTCTTGAGTATGGATCGGTCACCATTAAGATAAATGATTCGGCCATTCGCATCTGTTAAGGTGAGCAGGTGATACGTATTGCTCACTTGCTCCGTCATATGTTCGAGGATAGGAATGGCCATGGCGAAGAATTCTGATTGATTGCGCCATTCGATTGTTTCTTCGAGCGGCGAAATAAATTTGGCCTTTTTTTGCTGGGGGCGTACACCTAGTTGACTGCTCCGCTTCCACGATTCGACAATGGTCAGCCGAAGTTTTGTAGCGATGGTACGGTTGCTGACGTACTGTTCCCACGCTCCCGCTAATTCTTTTTGTCTTTGATGAATATCTTTGGGGGACAATATGGCAAGCGCTTCCATAATTTATCACACCTCCTGCTTACAGGGTATTCAGTCATTGCATCTTGTATTTCTAATATTCTATCATAATTGGTGTTATACGACAATAGTGAGTTTACGTTTTGACGTGTATCATTTTGATACAGTTAAACACCATTAACATGTTTCTTTTTAAAACAGCGCAGAGGTTTATCGTGGAAGACACTTACTTAAAAAAAGGTTTTTTTGATCGATTTATTTCATTTTTATTTATAATTAGTTTTATTATACCCGAATATTTGAACATAACACGATCTGGCACGTCTTTTGCTCTTAGTTATATATAACAGAGTCACATCAGGCTTTGTTAATATTGTCAATCAATTTTAAAGTAAAGGAGGTTTTTAAATGACAGGTAAGATTCAGGTATTAGGCATCGATGCCGGTGGGACCATGACAGATACGTTTTTTGTGGATACGGAGGGGAACTTCGTAGTCGGTAAAGCGCAAAGTACACCACAAGACGAGTCGGAAGGGTTGATCCAATCTTCGGCAGATGCACTTATGCAATGGGGGCTAACTGTGGAAGAAGTTTTTCCACAACTGATTACCGGCGTTTATTCAGGAACATCGATGTTAAATCGGGTTGTTCAGAGAAAAGGATTAGAAGTCGGGCTCATCGTCAATCGAGGCATGGAAGATTTTCACCGAATGGGGCGGGCAATCCAGTCTTATTTAGGCTATTCCTATGAAGATCGGATCCACTTAAATACGCACCGCTATGATCCGCCTCTTGTCCCTCGTGAAAGAACGGTGGGAGTGACGGAAAGGATCGATATGTTTGGTAACATTGTCATCCCTTTACGAGAAGAAGAAGCTTATGCTGCTATTGAAAGGTTACTGGCAATGCATGTTGAAGGTATCGTCATAAGTTTCTTACACGCATACAAAAATCCACAACATGAACGCCGCGTACGCGACTTGGCCCAGGAATTAATTACGAAAAAAGGGTTGAATATTCCGGTATTTGCTTCCAGTGATTATTACCCCGTACGCAAAGAATCTCACCGTACCAATACGACGATTCTAGAGGCCTACGCTGCCGAGCCTTCTCGCAAAACACTTGTACGCATGAACGATCGTTTGAAAGCGCTGGGAGCGCGTTTTGATTTGCGCGTGATGGCCAGTCATGGTGGAACGATTAGCTGGAAAGCAAAAGAACTGGCCCGGACGATTGTATCAGGTCCGATCGGGGGTGTCATTGGTACAAAAAACCTCGGGGAGGAACTCGGTTATAAAAATATAGCCGCGACCGATATTGGCGGTACGAGCTTTGATATGGCGCTCATCGTTCAAGGTCAATTTACCATTCAGCATGACCCGGATATGGCTCGTCTTGTTCTTTCCTTACCACTCGTACAAATGGATAGCGTAGGTTCCGGGGCAGGGAGTTATGTCCGCATCGACCCTTATACGCGCTCCATAAAAATTGGTCCGGACAGCGCGGGTTATCGCGTCGGTGTGTGTTGGGAAGAGAGCGGAGTCGATACGGTTACGGTATCGGACTGCCACGTAGTGTTAGGGTATATCAATCCTGATAATTTCTTAGGTGGGCAAGTCAAGTTGAATAAAGAGCGCGCACGTCAAGCCATTAAAGAGCAACTTGCCGATCCTTTGGGGCTAACAGTAGAAGAAGCAGCAGCTGGCGTCATCGAACTGTTGGATACGCGCCTGCGCGATCATCTGCGTTCGATGATTAGCGGCAAAGGTTACCATCCTTCTGAATTTGTTTGTTTTTCATACGGCGGTGCCGGTCCTGTTCATACGTATGGGTATACGGAGGGACTTGATTTTGAAGACGTGGTTGTTCCAGCTTGGGCCGCCGGTTTTTCGGCTTATGGTTGTGCAGCTGCAGAATTCGAATATCGCTATGATAAAAGTTTAGACATCAATCTTGATTTTGCTGCAACAACAGAAGCAAAAATGGCGGCTGTTTCAACCTTACAGGAAGCTTGGAATGAACTGGCTGAAAAAGTCATTGCGGAGTTTGAGTTAAATGGTTACAAGGCGCAAGACGTCGTCCTTGTCCCCGGTTATCGCATGATGTATCGCGGCCAATTAAACGATATAGAGATCGATTCACCGATTGCTCGGGCGACACAATCAGAAGATTGGGACCGCTTGACCGAGGCTTTTGAAAATACGTATGAACGCGTTTATGCTCGTTCCGCACGTAGTCCTGAGCTCGGCTATACCGTCACTGGTGTTATTATGAGAGGTTTTGTCACAACGGTAAAACCAAAAATTCCGAATGAACCCCTGCAGCAAGAAAACCCGCCCGAATCAGCAAAACGTGGACAAAGGGCTTTATATTACCGGGCAAAATGGGTTGATGCTACGATCTGGGATATGGATTCTTTGTATCCTGGCAATGTCATCATTGGGCCGTCGATCGTCGAGGCGCCAGCGACCACGCTTGTGCTCCCACCCGGGTGGTCTGCGTTTTTAGATAAACACCGGCTCTTTCATTTGCGTCATGAGAAAGATCTCATATAGCTCGACGCTCAATAGGATAAAAAAATTATATACAAATGATAATCAAAAATTCGAATACCATTCCAATACTTAAGGAGGTAGTCCAATGACGCAAACTTTTTCAATCGAGCAGAATTTTCAAGGTGTCAAACTCGGGGATCAAGCGCTTAAAAAGCACCGCGATCATGTGATGACGCAGACTAAGGCAACAGGGCATTATGCTGGCATAGAGCATTTTTCTTTAAAAACAAAAGACCCTATTTTATACAATAAAATGATTTCGCGTCTTCGCGCCGGGGTGGTGCATGCTCGTGAAACGGCGAAACGAATCGCAGCATCACCGATTGTTGAACAAGAAGGGGAACTGACCTTTACGCTCTACAACCCTGCAGGCGACGCATTGCTGACCTCGACAGGGATTATCATACACGTTGGTACTATGGGTGCGGCGATTAAATATATGATTGAAAATGGTTGGGAAGAAAATCCTGGTATTAAGCCAGGCGATATTTTCACTAATAATGACTGTTCTTTAGGAAATGTGCATCCTTGCGATGTGCATACGATCGTCCCGATTTTCTGGGAAGATCATTTGATCGGTTGGGTCGGCGGTGTGACCCATGTGATCGATACGGGTGCTGTTGGACCGGGCTCGATGACGGTCGGACCGGTGCAGCGTTTTGGTGATGGCTATCAGGTGACGTGCCGTAAAACAGGTGAAAATGATGTTCCTTTAAAAGACTGGTTGCATGAGAGCCAACGTTCCATTCGTACGACACGTTACTGGCTCTTAGATGAGCGTACAAGGATAGCAGGCGTGCATATGATCCGCGATCTCGTGCTGGATGTGGTCAAAGAAGTAGGGGTTGAAACCTATCTTAAGTTTGCATATGAAGTGGTAGAAGACGGCCGCAGAGGATTGCAGCGTAGAATTAAGGCCATGACTATCCCGGGGAAGTATCGTGCAGTTTCTTTCGTGGACGTTGGCTACAATCATCCGGATGTGAATGTCCCACCTTACGCCAAACTCAATACGATTATGCATGCGCCGCATGAAATTACGATTCGCGCAGATGGAACTTGGCGTTTAGACTTTGAAGGCTCTAGTCGATGGGGTTGGCATTCCTATAATGCCCAGCCGGTTTCCTTTACCAGCGGCATCTGGGTGATGATGACGCAAACGCTCATTCCGACGGAAATAATCAATGATGGCGCCTATTACGCAACACAATTCCGCTTACCTAAAGGGACATGGATGAATCCGGATGATCGCCGGACAGCGCATTCTTATTCCTGGCATTTTCTCGTCTCTGCTTGGAGTGCGATATGGCGTAGTCTAAGCCGCGCTTATTTTGCGCGTGGTTATTTAGAAGAAGTCAATGCAGGGAATGCGAATACATCGAACTGGCTGCAGGGTGGAGGGTTTAATCAATATGATGAGATTCACGCTGTCAATAGTTTTGAAGCAGCAGCAGAAGGAACCGGTGCAGGCGCGGTAAAAGATGGTCTGGATCATGCGGCTGCGATCTGGAACCCGGAAGGCGACATGGGCGATATGGAGATCTGGGAACTGGCAGAACCGCTTATTTACCTTGGACGTAACGTGAAAGCCAATTCCGCCGGCTATGGAAAATACCGCGGCGGTTGTGGGTTTGAGACACTTAGGCTGGTGCACGGCGCAAAAGACTGGACGATGTTTTTTATGGGGAATGGTTATATGGTGAGTGACGGCGGGTTAATGGGAGGATATCCGGCAGCTACGGGTTATCGCTTTGAAGCGCATAAAACAGACATTAAAGATCGTATTGAAAAAGGAGAGCCCATACCATTAGGTGGGGATACGGATCCCGATCATCCTGAATACGAACATTTTATGCAAGCTTTAGAAGTTAAAAGGGATAAGCAAACGATGACAACGGAAACGATCTTTGAGGATTATGATTTATATTTGAATTACCTGCGCGGGGGTCCTGGTTTTGGCGACCCATTAGAACGTACGCCACAGCAAATTGAAGCTGATTTACAGGGTGGTTACCTGCTCCCACGTTATGCCGAAAAAGTTTACGGTGCTTCGATCTATCAAGATGACCAAGGTGCGTGGCGAGTTGATCCCGTGCAAACTAAAAAGAATAGAGAAAAGATCAAACAAGAGCGATTGAAACGAGGGCGCCCTGTCAAAGTATGGATGGAAGAGGAGCGGGCTAAGATTTTAAAAAAGGAAGCCTCGTTGCAGGTCAAACACATGTATGCGTCCAGTTTTCAGGTTGGGCCGCGCTTTTATGAAGAATTTAAAGCTTTTTGGGGATTGCCCGAAAGCTGGAGCCTTACAGAAGAAGAACTAGGTATCTCGAGCTTTGGTCAAAAATATCGAATGGGGGTGGAACAACTACCCGACGTCAAACCATTGGTACTTGTTGAAGAATAAGGTGCTGGGAGTTAAATCAGTGTAGACGCATCTTTGTATTTTGTATATGTGAGCATCTTGGAAGATGGATAGATCTTGATCATCTTGATCATTATCATTTTGATCATTCGGAGGGATCGATATGGCTTATGATCGGAAGAAAATCGAGGAACTGATTGATGGTACGATTGATTGGGAAACACTTCACCGGATGTTATCACAACCAAAAGATCCCGAAAGATTTCAATTATATGTTGATATTTTACAAGAACGCGTTCATTTTCCAGAAACGATTTTGCTCCCTATGGGTCTTCACCTCTATATCGTGCAAAAGAAGGATGGCAGCAGGGTCGTCAAATGTGATTGTGGCCATGAATTTTGTTCTGCTGACGACAACTGGAAAATGTATGCGTTGATTTATGTAAGGGAAGATGAGGAATCTTTAAATGAGCTGTATCCGAAGTTAATGGCACCAGATCCTTCCTGGCAGGTGCTAAGAGAATATTATTGTCCCAATTGTGGTACTCAATTAGAAGTTGAAAATGTCACGCCTTGGTATCCTATACTGAAAGATTTTGAACCGGATATCGAAGCATTTTATCAAGAATGGCTGGGGATACCCGTTCCTGAGCCCAAAAAATAGCCCCAAAAAATGAATATGATGAGCGCAATTGTTCCTCACAATTGCGCTCATCGACATGACAAACAAGACTGATCGTTTTAAGTCATACGTCTAGATCGTATATCGTTAGGAGGGAGCGAAGTGCATTCGGTAGTCTGGAAGCCGACAGATGATATTTGGGAAAAAACGCGGCTCGGGCAGTGGATCAGAGCGCTCGGTTTTAGAGATTATGAATCGTTTTATATGAGAAGTATCGAAGATATTGCCTGGTTTTGGCAGGAAGTAGAGCGCGCACTTCATATACGCTGGCGCTTTCCGTATGAGAAAGTATTAAATTTGACAGACGGACCGGCCTGGCCGAGATGGTTTGAAGGCGGGCGATTGAATCTTATCGATAGCGCGATCGGGCAGTGGCTGACCCAATCGGATACACGAAAGAGACTGGCGATCCTATGGGAAGGAGAAAATGGGGACCAAAGGCAGCTTACTTATGAAGAGTTATCCTCATATGTTCAAAGAGTGGCTTCTGGTTTTGTTAAATTAGGGGTTGAGCCCGGCGATCGCATCGCACTTTACTTACCGATGATACCTGAAACCGTTGTCGCTTTTCTTGCTGTAGCGTATGTTGGGGCGATTGCCGTACCGATGTTTTCCGGGTATGGGAAAGAAGCGATCGCCACGCGTCTTCAGTCCAGCCGGGCGCGCTTTTTCATTACAGCTGATGGATTCTTTCGACGAGGGAAAACGATCAGGATGAAAGAACAAGCGGATGCTGCTTTGATGATCACTAAACATGCAGTGGAAAAAATGATTGTTGTGCCTTATTTAAATCTTGATGTTCCCTGGGATGATGAGAGGGATGTGAACTGGCAGGATTGGGTGAAGTTCCATGAGAAACGACCTCACCATGATTTAGGTGAACCTAGAACCATGTACAGCGATGATCCTTTTATGATTATTTATACGTCCGGGACGACCGGACGACCTAAAGGCGCTGTGCATACACATGCAGGATTCCCGATTAAAGCAGCGAGTGATGCTGCCTTTGGGATGGACATCAGAGAAAAGGATAGACTATTTTGGATAACGGATATGGGTTGGATGATGGGACCTTTTGTTGTTTTTGCGGCACTTATGAATGGCGCTACGATGTTTTTATATGATGGGGTCGTCGACTATCCTGAACCAAAAAGAATAATAACATTATTACAGGAGCATGCTATCACCCACTGGGGGATGTCTCCTACCCTTATCCGTTCTCTCATGGTGCATGCGGAGTTAAATGATGGTTCTATTTCCTTGCCTCAGTTACGAGTCCTGGCTTCGACTGGAGAACCTTGGGACCCTAAGTCCTGGGAATGGTTATTTGAGCGCATTGGAAAAAGAAAAACGCCCATCTTTAATTACTCCGGAGGGACCGAGATTTCTGGTGGGATTTTGGGAAATGTTTTGTTGAAGCCGATATCGGTAGCAGGCTTTAATTCGCCTTTACCAGGAATGGCTGCAGAAGTATGGAACGAAAAAGGGGAACACGTCGAAGACACTGTGGGTGAGCTCATCATTAAAAAACCGTGGGTAGGGCAAACGAAAGGTTTTTGGGAGGAGGCGAAACGTTATGAAGAGACGTACTGGTCGCGCTGGCCCGGCGTATGGGTTCATGGTGACTGGGTGAAAAAAGATAAAGAAGGATTTTTTTATATTCTTGGTCGCTCAGATGATACGTTGAACATAGCGGGAAAACGCATCGGTCCGGGTGAGATAGAGTCGGTATTAACCTTGCATCCTTCGGTTAAAGAGGCTGCCGTAATCGGTGTGCCTCATGAAGTAAAAGGCGAGGTTGCAGTTTGTTTTGTCGTACTTCATTCAGACGATATACAACAAAAAGACGCGCGTTTAAGTTTACACAGTGATCCGTCCACAAGCATGTTAGAACAAGACTTAAAGGATTGGGTTGGTGAACGCCTGGGGAAATCTTTGACCCCTTATGCGGTCTACCTGGTACCGGAGCTGCCAAAGACGAGAAATGGTAAGATTATGCGTCGTATCTTACGGAGTGTTTACTTAGGGCAGGACACTGGCGATGTATCGTCGATCGACAATGCACATGCGTTACGTTATTTACCATCCTTGAAAGGTAAGTGAGGATATTACATTATTTTGCAGCGGTGACTGCGTGTTGTAAATGAATCGCATCCTGCCGCCTGTTCATCCAGCAAGGAGCGAAGGGTGGCGAGCGGTGTGCGTAGTTCGTGGGCCGTGGCGGCGACGAACTCGCTTTGTTGTTGAAACGATCGTTCCTGGCGTGTCAAAAGCGCGTTAAACGATTCGGCCAGGACGCGCACTTCGTCCAGAGGTCCTTCAACGGGTAGACGTTTGTCTAAGGTACCGATATGCATCAAGCGGACCGTCTCTGATAACTTTTTGACCGGACTGAGTGATCGAACACTTAACACGTAGGCGCCGATTGCACCGATGAGTGTAGCTATCGCAACCGTCAAAAAAGAGATCAATCCGACGTATCCGGAGTATTCGACGTAATGAGAGTCTACCAGAAAACACATAAGTTCTCAAAGTGCATTATAGCATGTCGTGTGTTAAGACATGGTTAAAATATGCATGAAAGTTGAACTGCCTCTATTGGTTAACTCTACATTCCGTTAGGCGTTCATGGAATTTGTCCTGGTGAGCGCATTTAAAATTGCAATATCGTACCGAATAAAAGAATAAGCGCATCTGATGACGAGATATTGACAGTTGCGGGAGTGTTTGTTATAGTTTTAATGACTTTTAATAAATAAAATAAGTAGTTTTTATTGAGATGATCAAACGTAAGTCAGTCCTTGTTTTATTACTTTTTTATGTAGTTTTTTGATATGGTTTTTTTATTGTTTTACATCTGTTGCTTTTGCAGAATGGTACACGGTCCACGTACCTAAATCTCCGGCAGCTTGAGTCGCCGGGGATGCCCCCGAATTCATTAAAAAATCCTATCTTCCGTGTGTCCAAGCTGTGGATAGGATCAGACAGAAGAACGATGCTAGAACGCTTAGTTCAGCCGTCGACAATCGTTCCTGTTGATGGGGTGAGAACGATGGGA